>CAZAIW010000041.1:8355-13518 GCA_964485285.1 uncultured Burkholderiaceae bacterium
CGGAGTACGTGCTCGAGTCCACGGGCCTGTTCCTCTCGCACGACAAGGCGCAGGGCCACATCGATGCGGGCGCCAAGCACGTCATCATGTCTGCCCCCTCCAAGGATGACACCCCGATGTTTGTTTATGGTGTGAATCACAAAACCTACGCCGGACAGGCCATTATTTCTAACGCCTCTTGCACAACCAACTGCCTTGCGCCTGTTGCCAAGGTGCTCAATGACAAGTGGGGCATTAAGCGTGGATTGATGACAACGGTTCACGCTGCAACCGCCACGCAAAAAACGGTGGACGGCCCCTCTAACAAAGACTGGCGCGGCGGGCGTGGTATTTTGGAGAACATCATTCCATCCAGCACGGGCGCTGCTAAAGCCGTGGGTGTGGTGATTCCTGAGCTCAACAAAAAACTCACCGGCATGTCGTTCCGTGTGCCAACGTCGGATGTGTCGGTGGTGGACTTGACGGTCGAGCTGAACCACCCAGCCGACTACAAAGAGATTTGCGCGGAGATGAAGGCGCAGTCACTGGGCGCACTTAAAGGCGTGCTGGGTTATACCGAAGACAAAGTGGTGGCCACTGACTTTAGAGGCGAGAGTTGCACCAGCGTGTTTGATGCGGATGCGGGCATCGCGCTGGACGCGACGTTTGTGAAAATTGTGTCGTGGTACGACAACGAGTGGGGTTACTCCAACAAGTGCTTGGAGATGGTGCGCGTCATCGCGGCTTAGTCGGTCTTATGGGCGGCGGCGGCGATCAGCTGCCCTTGCTCATCACAAGGTGAGCGTCCGTCACTTGAAGCGTTGGGATGCCGCCTTGTGCGGCTCCCTGACTCCCGCCTTGACTCTCATCCAGCACCGCGCCTTGCACGTGGATGTGCTGGTTGTTCCAGTTTGAAAATTGTTCTTTGAGCGATGGGCTTGTGGGTTCTAAGCGCCACAGTTTGCCGTCCTCGGTAGCCCTCATGCCCCACCACATATCGATCTGTGCGCCTCTTCGGGTGAGCACGCCCGATAACTGCACCACCCTTGCCTTCGCTTGATTCGTGGCTGTGGGAGTGGCGGAGGACGGTGATGTTTGCGACATACTGCAATGGGCGGTGCCAAGCACCATCACCATCATGGCTATTGCCCTCACCATCTGCGGTGCGAGCGGCTTCATTTGACCACCACCGTGAGCGATGTTTTAGCCGGAACCGAAACGTTGTTTCTGATGTAGCTAGTCTTGCCATTAGCGACTGTGTCGATGCGGTAGGTGTGTGTGGAGTAGGGAAACCCGGTGAGTGCCGTCGGATTTGGAATCGCCATGCTGCTGAGGTCAATCGCTGAAAGGCTGTAGCTCATGATGGGGCTAATAACGCCTGCACCATTGGTTCTTTTCAGTACGACTGAGCCACTCTTGGCGGGATAGCCAAAGTTAGTGGGCTCACCGGCTCCACCCATGCGACCAAAGACCGACGCGCCAAAGCGGGCGAACTCCGCATCAAAACTCTCGCCGCCATTGGCTTTGATGAGCATGTCTAGGCAAGTACGCCCCGATGTGTTGGCGGGAGCGGTGTAGCAATCGGTGGTGAGTTGTAGATAAATGTTCGGACCAAAACGCCGATTCAAATACGCACCAAAAGCGGCGCCCATGTAGTAATGGTTGTTGGAGATGGTTTCAGGCCAGTTGAAGTAGCTAATGCCGGCACCGCTGGTCGCATAACTTTGCACATCACAAACGATGGGTAGGCATGCACTGCGATTCAACAGATTTAGGAATTGGGTGGGGTTATCAAAAATATCTTGAGTCATCATGGCCGTGGTTTCTTCTAGCCAAGACTCGTAAACATCTTTGTTCAAAATGAAGCGCTGGTAATAGTTGATCATGTGCGTGAGCTCATGGATCAGCACCGATTGTGTGTAATTTAAACTTTGCCTTGCATTGACAAAAAAGACCAAGGCCTCGTTTGAGTTGGCATAGAGTGATGAGGTAGTTTGCAGTCGATTATTGAGAGAATAAAAATAACCGCCCCAATCAGCACCCACGCCCGGATCAAGAATGACGATGTTGACATTTTGTTTTTGCGTGGCTGTGTCAGCAATACTGGTGGAGCTGTAGTAGGCATCAGGCACAGACCCCCAAACGTCACCAATGGCATTCGCTACTTTGGCGTAGGCACCATCGTTATTGTTGGTGCCACAAAAAGCACTTTGATAAGCTGCAAGTTCAGAGTTGAGAACCCAGCCGTTTTGATACGCTGCGTTATCTACCCAAATCACCACTTGCCGGCCTAGCGTTCCCGCCGGACAAATTATCTTAGCGGTTGTTGCGTAATTGGTTTTGGTGAAACCGTTTTCATTCCAAGAGCGGGGCGCTCCTACCGTAGTAACGGGTAAGGGGACAGCATTCGCTTCGGCTTGCGCTTTGAGTGCTCGAATCGATGCGGATGACTGCTGCGCGGCCTGAGCTTTCATATCCAGCATGATTTGCCGGTTAGCAGCCAACATGCTGTGGTGGCTGGTATGGTCATGTGCAGGGTCTTGCGCCGCATTTGGTGCTCCAACTGGGCTGGCAGATACGGCTTTGTCGGTAACAACGGGCGTGGCTAGCGTGCCCGCACTGGGAGCCGTTGACGCTGTGGTGTTGAGGCTTGCGTTGCTGTAGAGCAAGGTGACTGTTTTACCTGCGCTGACCCCTTGGATGGTCACGGTACCCACGGCAGGCACATCGGCCGTATTGTCAAAACGCCAGACACCCGTTCCCGAGCCTGAGTAAATGCTGGTCGTGCCTGTCGTTGCGGCGCAGTTGTTGCCCGAGCAATCGGCAATGACGGCTGAGCTGGCAAAAGGGACGGAGGTGGGAGCTGCACTGCCACTGCCTCCACCACAGCTCACCATACCTAGTGCTGCAAGTAGCACACCAAAAAATTGAGCGGTGTATCTATTCATCCGTTGAGTTCTCCTGTCGCCATCCTACTGCATCAGCAAGGTTCAGTTTTTGTAGCCCACAGCACCACTGTAGCCGTCTTAACGCCTTTGGCATTGAAGCGCTTGAGCGCATCGCGTGCGAGGTTCTCGGTTTCAAACTGCCCAAGCGATAAGCCATTGAGAAATCTAGGTTTCGATACCTCGGTGCTCGCAATACCCAATTGTTTGAGTTCGACCTTTTTCCTTCGGTTGGCCTCAACCGTTGGATAAGGCCCCATGTAAACAATCCACTGCTCACGCTGTGCGGTACAGGGCTGGGTGGGTGCAGCGGCTGTGCTTGGTGCTCCTGCATCGGAGGTGCTGGGAGTGGTTGCGTGCGAGGGCATGGCAGCTGGCGTGACCTGAATCGCATCGGCGTTGATCTGTTTGGTGAGCCGCTCAGGTTCGCGCTGTGCGTTCTCACTACCTGCGATGGACTGCAACCAGCCTTGGCTGTAGGCGAAGTAGCCGATGTTGACGATGATGAGAAGGGCAATAATTTTTTTTAGCGACACACGGACACCTCGTGGCTGATGATGGTTTGTAATCCTAGGTCGGTTTGCAGCAAGAGCGCTCCGGCCGCGTTGACCCCCCGATATTGACCTGCCATGCCGCTGGAGAGCTTGATGGATAAGCCTGCTAGGGCATCTCGCCTTGCAAACCTTGCTGCATAAGGCTTGTAGCCATCCTGTTCAAAAATATCAAGCGTTTCAACCAAAGGATTCAAGATGCGATCGAGTGTGGCTTGGCGTGACAGCTGAGGCAAAAGTTCATGCAAACCGATCGGTGCGGGCTTGCTGTCCTGTACGGCTTGCGCCAGTGCGGCACGGGGGGCATCTAAATTGATACCAACGCCGATGACGGCATAGCGCTGGCCGCTTGGTGCTTGAGCTATCGCCGTGGTCTCGATCAAAATGCCCGCCAGCTTACGCTGACCTATCCACAAGTCGTTAGGCCATTTGATGCGGATGTCCGGGTGAAGACTCTCCGCAATGCTCACCCCGATGGCCAGCGACAGGCCAGACCAGTCTAGCGGCGCAAGCGGTAGCCCAAGGCTAAACGTGAGCGCCTCTTCGTGTGACAACCAAGCTCGTCCCAAACGTCCGCGCCCTGCGGTTTGCTCGTCGGCGACCAAGCACGCGGGGCGGTAGTCGCCGCTAGCGGCGCGGCGCATCAACTCGCTGTTGGTGGAGTCAATCGAAGCGACGAATTCAAGCTGCATATACCAACATCAGCATCAATGATCTAGGGCATCCATGAGGGAGTCGCCCGCATTATTTTTTCGGAGCCAACATCGTGCCACGGCACTTTTTGCTGCCGCAGTAACAGGCAAATTCTTTTTTGAGCTTGGCGGTGTAGCGCTCATCAATCGTGAGTCCGTAGTCGTAATTAAGTTCTTCGCCCGCTTTGATGTCGCGTAGCGCCTTGATATAGATGTGGTCATCGACGGGGTCACTCTCGCAATTGGGCTCGCAGGAGTGGTTGATCCACCTAGCCGAGTTGCCATTGACATTACCATCAATCACACACAAATCATCAATGTGAAAGTAAAACGTGTGGTTGGGCTGGAGTGGGTCGTGTGGGTGGCGATCCAGTGCCTCGCGCCAGCTGATCAGCTCGCCCTTGTATTCGATGATGCGCTCACCTTTTTTGATGTCACAGAGGGCAAAAACACCGCGTCCGTGGATGCGGGACGTGCGGGTCAAAATTCGGCGATTGGTTTTTCTGGACATAATGCGCGGCAAGTGGGGCGAGATAAAAAGCAATCAGAGAACCTTTTTGCTAGCCTTATTTTAGAAGCCTATTTTGAATTGTTATTGAAGAGTCCATCTATGAGCCAAACCCCTGCCAAAACCCTTGTGATCGCTGAGAAGCCATCGGTGGCAGCCGATATTGTTCGCGCCTTGACGCCCACAACTGGCAAGTTTGAAAAGAGTACCGAGTATTTTGAAAATGACAGCTATGTGGTCACCAGTGCGGTGGGTCATTTATTGGAAATTCAAGTTCCCGAAGAGTTTGACGTTAAGCGCGGCAAGTGGAGTTTTGCGCATCTGCCGGTGATTCCGCCGCACTTTGATTTAAAGCCGATTGACAAAACCAAGGCACGCTTGGCGGCGGTGCTGCGTCTTGTTAAGCGCAAAGACATCAGCGCCTTGGTCAATGCCTGCGACGCGGGACGCGAGGGCGAGTTGATTTTTCGCTTGATTCAGCAGCATGC
>CAZAIW010000042.1:0-318 GCA_964485285.1 uncultured Burkholderiaceae bacterium
ATTGGCTTTACGTGCGCGACCATTGCAGCGCCATCCGCCGCGTACTGGCGTCAGGGCAAGTCGGCGAGGTCTACAACATTGGCGGCTGGAGTGAGAAAACCAATCTTGAAGTCGTTCGCCTACTGTGCCAAACGCTGGACGAGATGGCACCGCGTGCCGATCACACATCCTACGCCCAGCAGATCACCCACATCCAAGATCGACCCGGGCACGATAGGCGTTACGCCATCGACGCGAGAAAGATCGAGCGTGACTTAGGCTGGAGACCCACCGAAACGTTTGAGACCGGCATCCGCAAGACGGTGCGCTGGTACTTAG
>CAZAIW010000042.1:328-5206 GCA_964485285.1 uncultured Burkholderiaceae bacterium
GATTGGGTTGATAGCGTCTCCAGCGGAAGCTACAAAAACTGGACTGCCAAGCCATACACACACACAACATGAACATACTTCTTTTAGGTAAAGATGGGCAGCTAGGCCGCGAACTCACGCGCAGCTTAGCCCCTCTGGGTCGGCTAACGGCATGGGGGCGCACCGAGTGTGACCTCGCACAAACCGAACGTATCTGTCATCAGGTGTTTTCCGCCCAGCCAGACGTTATCGTGAATGCGGCCGCGTACACCTTGGTCGATCAAGCCGAAAGTCAACCTCAACTCGCGCATGCCATCAACGCCTTAGCACCGGCTGCGCTGGCGCAGGTAGCGCGTGACAGTGGCGCTCGCCTCATTCACTACTCTACCGATTATGTTTTTAATGGATCGGGCACCTCGCCATGGCGGGAAGAGTCACCCACCGCACCGCTCAATGTTTATGGTGCCAGCAAATTAGCGGGCGAGCAGGCCATCGCAGCAAGTGGTTGCCAGTACCTGATCTTGCGCACCAGCTGGGTGTACGCGCACGCGGGTGAAAATTTTGCCAAAACCATGCTACGCCTAGCCTGCGAGAGAGAGCATCTGTCGGTGGTCGATGATCAAATCGGCGCTCCTACCGATGCAGCATGGCTTGCGGACATCACGGCGCAAGTCATCTCATCCGGCGATCACGCGGTCTTGGGTATCTTCCACGCAGCGGCTGCCGGCGAGGTATCGTGGCACGGTTACGCCAGCTACCTCATTGCTAGAGCACGCCAGATGGGCTTTCCCATCAAGGTAATGCCAGAGGCGATCACCGCTGTGGCCTCCAAGGCATTCCCCACCAAAGCCAAGCGACCGCACAACTCACGCCTTGACTGCGCCAAATTGAACCGAACATTGGGCATCGTAGCGCCGCCTTGGCAAAGCGGCATTGACCAACTTTTGGAGCATCTGAAGCCATGACCGTATCTTCTAAGCCCCCCGCAAGCGTGACCAGACGCGGCATTATTTTGGCTGGCGGCTCGGGCACACGCTTGCATCCTGCCACGCTGGCCATCAGCAAACAACTGCTGCCCGTGTACGACAAGCCCATGATCTACTACCCTTTGTCGGTACTGATGTTGGCGGGGATTCGAGACATCCTGATCATCAGCACACCGCAAGATACACCACGCTTTCAGCAATTGCTGGGTGATGGCACCGCTTGGGGTCTGCACTTGACGTATGCCGTGCAACCCAACCCCGATGGGTTGGCACAAGCCTTCATCATTGGTGAGACTTTTATTGGCAACGCGCCCTGTGCTTTGGTGTTGGGGGACAACATCTTTTATGGCCACGACTTTGCCGTTTTGCTCGCCCGGGCCAACCAGCAAACAATTGGTGCCACTATTTTTGCTTATCACGTTCAAGACCCCGAGCGCTATGGGGTGGTGGACTTTGACGACCATGGCAAGGTCAACAGCATTGAGGAAAAACCCGCGCACCCCAAAAGCCGATACGCCGTGACGGGACTTTATTTTTATGACAACCAAGTGATCGATGTAGCGAAAACCATACGCCCTTCGGCACGCGGAGAACTAGAGATCACCGCCGTCAACGATGCGTATCTGCAAAAAGGCCAGCTGACGGCACAAATCATGCAGCGCGGCTACGCTTGGCTCGATACAGGTACGCACGAGAGCCTACTAGAGGCCAGTCAATTTGTCGCCACACTCGAACATCGGCAGGGGCTCAAAATTGCTTGTCCTGAAGAGATTGCGTGGCGAGCAGGTTGGATTGACGCAGCGCAACTCGACGCACTCGCCGCACCATTGTCCCGCAGCGCCTATGGCCAATACCTTCGCTACCTGCTCAAAGACCACCCCGCCCTATGAAAGTAACGGAAACACCCTTGGCAGGTTTGCTCATCGTAGAGCCTCGCGTCTTCGCCGATGAACGCGGTTTTTTCTTGGAGAGTTTTAACGAAAGAACCTTCCAATCCTTCACCGGTACAACGCATCGTTTCGTACAAGACAACCACAGCCAATCGAGCAAAGGCGTTTTACGTGGTCTTCATTACCAGTTAGCGCCGCACGAGCAGGGCAAGTTGGTGCGTGTGATCCAAGGTGAAGTTTGGGATGTGGCTGTGGATATACGCCCGCATTCGCCCACACGAGGCCAATGGTTTGGACTGCTTTTGTCAGCGGACAACAAACGTCAACTTTGGATGGCGCCTGGCTTTGCTCACGGTTTTGTCACGCTCTCAGATACGGCTGAACTTCTTTATAAAACAACCGACTTTTATAGCCCACAGCACGAGCGATGCATCGCGTGGAATGACTCTGACCTCGCGATCAATTGGCCACTTGAACGGCTGGGTCATGCGCAGCCACAACTCTCGACTAAAGACAAATCAGGGGTAACTTGGGCGACAATAGCCGCATGAACCACATGCTTCCCGTTATTTTGTGCGGCGGATCGGGCACCCGGCTATGGCCTTTGTCGCGCGAAAACTACCCTAAACAATTCCACCGCTTTGTCGGAAGTCACACCCTGTTTGAAAGTGCGGTACTGCGTGCTGCCGCGCTACCACACGTCACTGAACTGGTCATCATTTGTAATGAAGCGCATCGTTTCATGGCAGCTGAGCAAGCCGCTCGGGTCTTTAGCGGCAAAGTACACATGGTGCTGGAGCCCTGTGCGCGTAATACAGCTCCCGCCATTGCAGCGGCAGCACATTTGTTTGCCCACGCGACACTGGTGGTGATGCCATCCGATCACTACATCCCCTTGCCCCATACCTTTGCTGCATGCGTTCAGGCGGCACTGCCGGCCACTCGGGCCGGGTATTTAGTGACTTTTGGCATTACGCCCAGCAGTCCTGAAACGGGCTACGGTTACATCGCTGCGGGCGCACCTGTCGCGGACGTACCGAACGTCTGGCAGGTTGGAAAATTTTTAGAGAAGCCCAGTTTGGAAACAGCGACAGCGTTGTTGGCAACGGGCACGCATACGTGGAACAGCGGTATGTTTGTCATGCGCGCCACTGATTTTTTAAATGAGCTCCAGATACACGCTCCGCTTGTGTTTTCAGCAACCCAAAACGCGGCACAGCAGGCAAAAATTGAAACCGATTTTGTCCGCCTTGATCATGCCGCCTTTGAGTCCAGTCCCAACATCAGTGTGGACTATGCCGTGTTTGAAAAAACAGCCCGCGCAGCCGTCACTCCTTTTCGTGGTGAATGGAGTGACCTAGGTTCCTGGAGCGCCGTCGCCGATCTATCTGCCAACCTTGTGGTATCGCAAGACTTACTGAACAAAGCCTATAGCAAGGCAGACCCGAACTCTGATGTGCACGTGCAAGTCCATGCGCAGCGTAACCACATTCATGCCGACAAACCTGTTGCGCTCGTCGGAGTCAACGATTTAGTGGTTGTGGATACCGACGACGCACTACTGATCACACACAAAGCCCATGCGCAAGAAGTCAAGGACGCTATGCTGCTGCTCGCCAAGCGCTCGCCTGAGCTGGCAAAGCATCACCGTAAAGTGCAGCGCCCTTGGGGTTGGTACGACAGCTTGGATATAGGTGCCCATCACCAAGTCAAGCGCATCATGGTCAAGGCCGGTGCCAGCATTAGCCTGCAAACCCACGAGCACCGTGCCGAGCACTGGGTCATCATCAAAGGCGAGGCGAAAATTACGCTAGGTGCAGAGGTTAAAATCTACCACCGCTACGAGCATGTGTTTATCCCCAAGCAAACCAAACATCGCCTGCAAAACGTGAGTGACACAGAAGTAGAGCTCATCGAAGTTCAATGCGGTGACTATTTAGGCGAGGATGACATTGTCCGATATGAAGACATGTATGGTCGCCTCATTGAGCATAATTAAAAATACTATCACCCCCATGAACCCATCACCCAAGGTCGCTTTAATTACCGGCATTACCGGTCAAGACGGTTCCTATCTAGCCGAATTTCTGCTTAATAAAGGTTACATCGTGCACGGCATCAAGCGCCGCGCGAGCCTATTCAACACCCAGCGGGTGGATCACATTTACCAAGACCCGCACATCGACAACGCCAACTTCAAACTGCATTACGGCGACTTGAGCGATACCAGCAACCTCATTCGCATCGTGCAAGAGACGCAGCCTGACGAAATCTACAACCTCGGTGCGCAAAGCCATGTGGCCGTGTCCTTTGAGTCGCCTGAGTACACCGCAGATGTCGATGGCATGGGGACGCTGCGACTGCTCGAAGCGATTCGCATCTTGGGGCTAGAAAAGAAAACACGTTTTTATCAAGCCTCTACTTCAGAGTTGTATGGCTTGGTACAAGAAACTCCGCAAAAAGAGACCACGCCCTTCTACCCTCGCAGCCCTTATGCGGTGGCCAAAATGTATGCGTATTGGATCACCGTCAATTACCGCGAAGCCTATGGCATGTACGCTTGCAACGGCATTTTGTTTAATCACGAAAGTCCACGTCGAGGCGAAACCTTTGTGACGCGAAAAATCACACGCGGTCTGGCCAATATTGCCCAAGGTTTGGAGCAGTGTTTGTATATGGGTAACTTGGACGCGCTACGCGATTGGGGGCATGCCAAGGACTATGTGCGCATGCAATGGATGATGTTGCAACAAGATCAAGCGGAAGATTTTGTGATCGCCACGGGCGTGCAGTTCAGTGTGCGCCAGTTCATTCAATGGAGCGCCGAGGAATTGGGCGTGACGCTCAAGTTTGAGGGGCAAGGCGTGGATGAGACAGCAACAGTGGTTGCTATTGAAGGCGACAAGGCGCCAGGACTCAAAGTGGGTGATGTGGTTGCGCGGATCGACCCGCGCTACTTCCGCCCCACCGAGGTTGAGACCTTGCTCGGTGACCCCACAAAAGCCAAGGAAAAACTGGGCTGG
>CAZAIW010000042.1:5216-7812 GCA_964485285.1 uncultured Burkholderiaceae bacterium
AAAAACATGCACTACTGAAAAAGCACGGTTACCAGCTTAGCGTGAGCGTTGAATAACTTATGAAAATCGCAATTGCTGGGACGGGTTATGTTGGGCTGTCCAATGCGATGTTGCTTGCGCAACATAACCAAGTTGTAGCGCTGGATATCGTTCCAGAAAGGGTGGTTCTACTCAATCGGAACGTGTCCCCGCTCGAAGACCGTGAGATTTCTGATTTTCTACAAAATAAAAAAATCAATTTCACAGCGACGTTGGATAAAGTAGCCGCGTACGAAGGGGCGGATTACGTAATTATTGCGACCCCCACGGATTACGATCCTGAAACAAACTATTTCAATACGACCTCTATAGAGGCAGTGGTGAAAGATGTGATGGCAATTAATCCCAATGCGGTGATGGTTATTAAGTCAACGGTGCCTGTCGGGTTTACGAAAAAAATTAGCGATTTGTTTTCCACGAAAAACATTATTTTCTCCCCTGAATTTTTGCGAGAAGGACGGGCGCTATACGACAATTTGTATCCGTCACGTATTATTGTGGGGGAGCAATCAACAAGGGCAGAAAAATTCGCTGAGTTGCTGAAAAATGGGGCCATCAAGCAAAACATTGCTACGCTTTTTACAAATAGCAGCGAAGCAGAAGCGATCAAGTTATTTGCAAATACCTACTTGGCCATGCGCGTTGCATATTTCAATGAGCTCGACACCTACGCCGCAGCGCATGGGCTAAAAACTAAACAAATTATTGAAGGCGTTTGTTTAGACCCACGTATTGGTGCTCATTACAACAATCCGTCTTTTGGGTATGGCGGATATTGTCTACCTAAAGATACCAAGCAATTATTAGCCAATTATCAAGACGTGCCTCAGACATTAATTGGCGCAATCGTAGATGCCAATAGGACCCGTAAAGACTTTATTGCGCAAGATATTCTCAAACGCAATCCAAAGGTGGTGGGTGTTTATCGACTGGTTATGAAATCAGGGTCTGATAATTTTAGGGCGAGCAGCATTCAAGGGGTAATGAAGCGCATAAAGGCGAAGGGGATTGAAGTCGTTGTTTATGAACCTGCATTAAAGGCTGAATCTTTTTATGGCTCTAAGGTGATCGAAGATATAGAACTTTTCAAGCGCCAAGCTGATGTGATTGTTGCCAATCGAAAAACAGACGCATTAGCAGATGTGGCCGCAAAGCTTTATACAAGAGATTTATTTGGTGGCGACTGAGCATAACTTGCGATTGCTTCCTGATTGAATTGTTATTGAACGAAGGATTTTTGATGCTGAACTTTGCTTTGGTTGGATGTGGGCGTATTGCAAAAAGACATTCCGAGTTATTGGGATTGAAGCAAATTCAAGGCGCTCAATTGGTCGCCGTGTGCGATCTCGTTGAGGCGAAAGCAAAGTCTATTGCGCAGCGTTTTTCAGTACCGTTTTACACAGATATGCATGCGATGATGCGTTCGGAAAACATTGATGCGGTGGTGGTGTTGAGTGAAAGCGGGAATCATGCACGTCATGTGGTTGATCTCTCGCAATACGGCAAGCACATCGTCGTTGAAAAGCCGATGGCGCTCACGCTTGATGATGCGGACGCGATGATTCGTGCGTGTGATGAGAGTGGAATTAAATTATTTGTTGTTAAACAAAATCGCTTTAATGTTCCAGTTTTGAAGCTCCGCGAAGCCTTATTACAGGGCCGTTTTGGCAAGCTTGTGTTGGGAACAGTGAGGGTTCGTTGGTGTCGAACTCAGCAGTATTACGACGAGGCTCCGTGGCGTGGAACTTGGGCCATGGATGGCGGTGTCCTAACCAATCAAGCGAGTCATCATGTCGATTTGCTCGAATGGATGCTGGGCGATGTCGACAGTGTGTTTGCAAGAGGCACGACAGCATTGGCGAAAATCGAAGCTGAAGACACGGCTGTTGTGACCCTCAAATTTCGCAATGGCGCATTGGGTGTTATTGAGGCGACTACTGCCGTTCGGCCCAAAGATTTGGAGGGCTCCATCTCCGTTTTGGGTGAAGGCGGCACGGTTGAGATTGGTGGATTCGCCGTGAATCAAATGAAAGTTTGGAACTTCACAACTCCTGCCACAGGGGATGATGAGGTAATGGAGAAATACTCGGTCAATCCGCCAAACGTTTATGGCTTTGGTCATCAGGCTTACTATGAGCATGTGGTTGATTGCATCAAAAATAATCGGCGTCATCTGGTTGATGGACTGCAAGGACGCAAGAGTTTAGAGCTCATCAACGCTATTTATGAATCAATTGAAACGGGTGAGGAAGTTCATTTGCGCTTTCGGCCACAACATTGCAAACTCGGAGGCGGAGCTTGAATAAGCCAACTGTTCGCGAGGTCGGCATCGTTGATGTGACATTCGGTGTGGATGTCACCGTCGTTCAGCCGGTGAATATGTATGGGTGCTCTGTTGGCGATAAGGTATTTATCGGTCCATTTGTTGAGATTCAAAAAAATGTTCGGATAGGTGCGCGCACAAAAGTGCAGTCGCATGCTTTTATTTGTGAGCTCGTCACCGTTGGGGATGACTGTTTCATTGGGCATGGTGCAAAGTTTGTGAATGATCTTTTTG
>CAZAIW010000042.1:7822-13472 GCA_964485285.1 uncultured Burkholderiaceae bacterium
ATTGGTGGCCCTGCAAAAGGGCGGCGCGAACTTTGGAAATCAACTGTTTTGGGAAATCGGGTGTCCATTGGTACGAATGCCACGATTCTTCCTGTTCAGATTTGTGATGATGTTGTGGTTGGAGCGGGAGCTGTGGTGACGCATGACATCAGTGAGCCCGGTATTTATGTAGGCAACCCAGCAAGACTCGTGCGCAAAATCGTGCAGACAACCACATCTTTTTCACCAATGCCCTCACTATGAAACACAACCAGCAGACCCCAGTTCCATTTGCCGATCTCCATGCTCAGTATTTGAGTTTGAAACCAGAGATGGATGCCGCAATTGCGCAGGTCATTGCCGACTCTGCATTTATCCGTGGACCATTTGTTCAAAAATTTGAAGCGGCATTTGCACAGCTAATGGGCATGGACCACTGTGTTTCGTGTGCAAACGGGACTGACTCACTTTATATTGCGATGAAGGCCTTGGGTGTTAGTGCAGGCGCTGAGGTCATTGCCCCCGCACACTCTTGGATTTCTACGACCGAAACCATCACTCAAGCGGGTGGGCGTGTGGTGTTTTGCGACACTGATCGTGATACGTTCACCATTGATGTCAATCAGATTGAATCACGCATTACATCTCAAACTGTTGGCATTATTCCTGTGCACCTTGCTGGGCAATCGGCAGACATGGATGCCATCATGACGCTTGCAAAGAAGCACAATTTGTGGGTGCTTGAAGACTGTGCACAAGCGCATTTGGCGCGTTATCGTGGTCGAATCGTTGGAAGTTTTGGCGATGCTGCATCCTTCTCGTTTTATCCTGGGAAAAATCTGGGAGCGATGGGAGATGCGGGGGGACTGTTAACCAACAGTGAACAGTTGGCGCTGAAGATGGCTATGTTTGCACGCCATGGCGGCCTGACAAAAGGGGATCACCAAATCGAAGGCATCAATAGCCGCTTAGATGGATTACAAGCGGCGGTGCTGTCTGTGAAACTGCCATATCTGGCCGCATGGACGGCGCGTCGGCAAAAGATTGCGGCTGAGTACACGCGTCGGTTATCCGATATCAAGGGGGTTGACGTACCCCATGTGGATGAGGGCAGGGAGCATGTTTGGCACCTCTACATCATTCGACATGAACGTCGTGATGAGCTCAAGCGTTACCTTGATTCGCTCGGTATCCAAACGACCTTGAGCTATCCAGTCGCGCTGCCATTCTTGCCTGCTTATCAGTACTTGGGGCATGCAGTGACAGATTTTCCGAATGCTTATTTCAATCAATCGCGCATCTTGTCTTTGCCGATATTTCCAGAAATGACGCAAGCGCAAATTGATGCAGTGGTGACTGCGATACAGGAGTTCTGCGCTTGACTTTGCAGCGGCCTGTGCATGGGGCTGAGTCCTCTGTTTTGTCGCGGCTCATTCAAAACTCTCATTGGAATGTCGCTGCTTTTCTTGTGGCGGTTACTGCCAATTTTGTGACGCTGCCTATCGTTGTGCGACAAATTGGAATTGCCAATTTTGGGGCCGCTGGAATATTGGTCGGCATGCTCGCCCCGTTGATGCTTGTCGGTACTGTCATTGCGCAAGCCTGTGTGCGTGAAATATCGATGCAAATAGCGCAGCAACGCACGCAAGAGGCGGGTGAAGTGTTTTGGACTGGTATCTGGCTATGTGCTGGCGGATGTTTGGTGGTGATTGCCGCCGATGTTGTGCTGGGGCCGATCATTGCCGAATACTTTATGCCTGACAAGGCGCACTCTCAGACTTCGGTGAGGCTTTTGTGCCTATTGGCTGTGATGAGTTGGACACTACAGCAGTTTGTGAATGTGCTGCAATCGGGGCTTGCAGCTGCACAAGCGTATCGCGTGCTGGCGCTTACAAATGCGTGCACAGCTGTGTTGGCCGCTGTGGCGCTTGTTGCGGCGACGACCTGGCTGCCAAGTGTTGAAGGGTTTTTGGTTGGAACGGGCCTAGGATTTTTAATCACGGCGCTTTGGAGTTGGGTACAGCTACGCAAGCATGCATCATTTTTATTTCCTATCGTCAGAGCAAACCGTTTAGCGGGTTTGCGCATGGCCGAGTTTGGTCGCTGGCAAGCCGCCTCTCAAATCACAGGCGCGGTTGCACTACAAACGGATCGATTCGTCTTGGGCGCTACATCTAGCTTATCTATCGTTGGGCAATTTAATGTCGCTGTACGTTTACAAGAGGTCGTCTACATGGGGGTACTCAAGATCACCGAGGTGGTCTTTCCGCACTTCGCGGCATCTTCGGATCAACCCATTGAGGCAAGAGTGCCATTAATTACAGCAAGTGCTTGGCTTACCAACGTGGTAGCGGTCGCGGTGCTCGCACCATTGGTTCCTCTCGGCGCTGCACTGATCAACCTATGGGTCGGGCCAGATGCCATGGTGGTCGGTGGTGCCATGCTGCGCACACTGGTGGTCGCCGGTTTAATTGGCAGTGGCATGAATGTATTTATTTACTTTATGTTGGGGCAAGGGTATGGCGAAATGCTCGCGCGCATCAATATTGTTTATGCGATTTTCGTTGTACTCATTAGCGTGATCCTGTTGTTTGCTTTCGGTGTGGCTGCGGCAGGCGGTGGCATTCTTATAGTGAATTTTTTGAGACTGGGCTACGTGGTGTGGAAATTACCTTCGCTGATGGACTCCAAAATAACGTTTTGTACGGTCATCAAAACCACGCAAACCCCAATATTGGTGGGGCTTGTCATGGCTTTTGTCGCTTGGTTGTCCATGACAGTGGTTTCATTAAGTTGGTTTGAATTTTTTATGCTGTACGCAGGACTTGCATGTGCGACTGTCACTGTTTGTGTTGTCATGGGACTTGCGTTTACCAGCTCCAGAAATCTTGTTGCGAATCTGGCGCATGGGCTGCTGACGCGGATTCGAGGAGTTGATTAAGTTATGTGTGGCATCGCAGGAATCATTGTTCAAGCGCCTACTCAAGTGCAGCAGGAAGATCTTGCGGCACTGGGAACGGCGCTCGCACACAGAGGCCCAGACGGGGAGGGGCGTTGGGTTTCACCTCATGGACGGGTCGGACTCGTGCATCGCCGATTGGCCATTATTGATACAAGTGAGGCGGGTGATCAGCCGATGCACTCGGCGAATGGGCGCTACACCATTGTTTACAACGGTGAGGTATTCAATTTTCTTGAAATCCGCAGCGAGCTAGAAACATTGGGCGCTCAGTTTCAAAGTGAGAGTGATACAGAGGTTGTTTTGCAAGCATGGCAGCACTGGGGGCCTGACATGCTGGCGCGTTTCAATGGCATGTGGGCCATTGCCATCGTGGATCACCTGAGCGATGAAGTTTTCTTGGCTAGAGATCGCTTTGGCATCAAACCCTTGCATTACGCGCATGTAGACGGGCGCTTTGTTTTTGCATCCGAGCTTCGCGCACTTCGCGCATTGAAGTGGATGCCTGCTGACATAGATAGACGTGTTGCAAGAAGATTGCTGTTTGACCCTTTCTCGATTGAGGCATCTGATCGCACGTTGTTCGCTGCGGTACACAGTTTGCCATCGGGGCACTATGCAACCCTGCGCGCAGGGGCGTTGGAGGTCAAGCGCTGGTGGTGTACCGTCGACCATTTGCCTCAAGTCCCCGCTAATTTTGATGATGCAGCGCGACGTTTTAGAGAAATTTTTGATGATGCTGTTCGCCTTCGCATGCGCAGCGATGTGCCAATCGGCACATGCCTTAGCGGTGGATTTGACTCAACTGCAATAGCCTGCGCGATGGCTGCTGTTGCAGCTGAGCGCTCTACGCCGCAGTTACATGATGCGCAAGACTGGCGCCATGCGTTTGTTGCCAGCTTCCCTGGGCAGCCAAACGATGAAACGCCAGATGCCGTCGAGGCTGCAACATTTGCAGGAATTTCACCGCATCTGATGAAGGTGGATGAGCGAGATGCAACATCTGATCTAGACAGAGTGCTGGAAGATCTGGATGACATCTACATCAGTTTGCCTACCGCCCCTTGGTTAATCTACCGTGAGCTGCGTCGGTATGGCCTTACCGTATCCTTGGATGGACATGGTGCTGACGAGTTGATGGGCGCATACAGGCATGACGGTGATGGCCTGGGCTACGCACTTCGCAATGCGCTCACACGCTTGGCTGGTACGCGTTTGGGAGCCGTACTGGTTGATGCGATCAAATTGACATGGCTATCAGCCAGAGGCTTTAATTTTTTACGTGGGTACCGATTCTTTGCACCCAAAGCCCTCGCATTGCCGGCTGATACAGATCGCTTGCCTGCCTCATGGGGGGCTTTGAATCGTCGCTTGTATCAAATGTTTCATTCGACAGTGTTGCCAACGATATTGCGGAATTTTGATCGTTTATCGATGGCGCATGGCATAGAAGTGCGCATGCCATTTATGGACTGGAGACTGGTGACTTACACCATGGCATTACCAGCCGCATGGAAGTCCTCGCAGGGCTACGGCAAGTGGATAGCGCGTCAGGCTTTAAAGGGACGTATGCCAGAGCGTATTCGCATGAATAAAAGAAAAGTAGGTTTCAACTCGCCGATGCCAGGCTGGCTCAATGGACCACTTCGCGAGTGGTCCAATGCATTACTTGAAAAGCCAAATCCTGCTTACGAGGAAATCGTTAATGTTGACGCCCTACGAAATCGTGTTCGTGTATTGGGGGAATGCCAAGCTTGGGATTGGCAAAGTGTTGGGCGTATTTGGCCTTATTTGCATTTGAAGTGGTTTATGGATCGCCCAGCGAGCGTCACGGTGGTATGACTGTGATACGTAGCGAAACGTTAGCAAGACTGATCGTCGCGTGGACGATTGCGGGCTATCCAATGCTGGGGGTGCTTGTTGCATACACATCTTTTCCCAGTTTGTTGGCATCTATCCCTGTACGTCTATTTGTTGCAGTAGCTGCGTTAGTACTAATTGCACGGCTACGGCAACCATTCACCAAGTTGGGCATATGTGTAATGGCGTTTTTTTGCATTTATTTAATAAGGTTGATCGCTGATATTGCATCTGATGTACCGAATACCTTTTTTGATTTGTCATTTTTCATCCTGACAGCTCTATTACCCGCGCTTGCAGTGTCTCGTATCAAGTATTGGGACGAACAAAATTTAGCGCGTTTACTGGTATGGATGGGGGGCATTACTGCGTTGGCTTCTGTTTGTGCTGAATATTTCCCCCTCCTTGCTACGCGCTCACTACTTGAGGAAACGGGGCGTGCAGGTTTTGATACTGTGAATCCAATTACGCTTGGACATGTTGCCGTTAGCACGTTAGTGGCATTGGCTGTCTTAACTAAACGTCGGAGAAAATGGCTCTTCCTTTGGCTGATTGGTTTTTCGCTCTCAATAACTATGTTGGTGGAAGCTGCCTCAAAAGGACCGATTGTTTCATTGCTTATAGTGACTGGTTGCTGGTTTCTTGTCGGAAAGAAGGGACTGTACTGGAAAATTTTTTACTTCCTAGCTTTGGTATTTATCCTTATTGGATTTCTGTATTGCGGTCAAGAGTCCGAGCTTATAAATCGGTTTGTATATTTGAGTGAAGATAAATCATCTATTGATCGCGTTAATTTATTGCTAAACGCTATTGAACAGTTTATTGATCATCCCATCATGGGCAGCGCTCATC
>CAZAIW010000043.1:0-13169 GCA_964485285.1 uncultured Burkholderiaceae bacterium
TCGCTGTTCCTGCCTTGACGGCTGCACGCAGCATGTCGCCGGTGGAGATTTGCGGAATGCCGTATTTTTGGCAAATGAAGGTGGCTTGCGTGCCTTTACCAGCGCCTGGTGCGCCCAGCAGAATCAATTTCATGGATGGTTCTCTCCGTTAATCAAGGGTACGAGGGGGGATGTGTTCACAACGCGGCAAAGCATAGCATGGGTACGCATTACTTCCCTGACAACAGGGCGCGAACGCGGCTGAGGTCTTCGGGCGTATCAACGCCGATGCCAGCTGCTTGTGCGCTGACGTAAACCGCAATGCGCTCGCCATGCCAAAGCGCACGCAGTTGTTCCAGCGCTTCTATGCGCTCAATGGGCGCTTGAGTTAGCTGCGGAAAACGCTGTAAGAAGCCAACGCGGTAACCATAAATGCCGATGTGGCGCAGTGGCACATCTTGCGCGGTTTTGTCGCGGTTGTAGGGGATGAGGCTTCGGCTGAAATACAGTGCCGTGCGCCGCCCATCCAGAACCACTTTGACGATGTTCGGGTTATCCCAATCAAGCGGGTCATGCATGGCGTGCGCAGCCGTGCTCATGGCGCAGTCGGGGCGATCCGTGAGTTGCTGCGCGACAGCGTTGACGAGCGCGGGATCGATCAAGGGCTCGTCGCCTTGCACGTTGACCACCACCTCGTGCGGCGCTAAACCTAGTAGCGTACAAGCCTCGGCCAGCCGATCACTGCCCTAGGGGTGATCGCTGCGCGTCATGACCACTTGGACTTGATGGGCGGCGCAAGCCTTGCTGACGGCAGGGCTATCCGTTGCCACCACTACACGCGAAGCCCCGGACAGCATGGCTTGCCGCGCCACACGCACAATCATGGGCACACCCGCAATGTCTGCCAAGGGCTTGTTGGGCAGGCGCGTAGAGGCCAGTCTGGCTGGAATTAAAACCGTGAAATCACTCATGCTGCGCTTCAATTTCCTCTGGGGTCAGCGTCCGCGCTTGACCCTCCAGCATGATGGGAATGCCATCTCGCACGGGGTAGGCCAAGCGTGCGCTACGGCTGACGAGCTCTTTGGTCTCGGGGTTAAAACGCAGTGGCCCTTTTGTCACGGGGCACACCAATAGACTCAAAAGTTTGGTATCCATAGCAAGTCCGTTTATGAAGAGAGTTGTGTCTGTGTGAGCGCTTGAATCGTCGCATCGAACACCGATAAAAACGTGGCATCCAGCTCAATGGTCAGCGGCAACGCCCAAATGTACGAGGCAAACAAGGGATGCAGCTCCCACAATTTGACCGCGTCTTTTTCCGTGCATAGCCAAAGTGCGCTAGGTTCGACTGTCAATAGGCTTTTGATGCGTTCGCCTAAATCGGGTTTGGCAAAGTCGCTGTGATCAGGGTAGGCTGATGTGGAGGCCACATCTAAACCCTCATCTCGCAGCATTTGAAAAAACGACTCGGGCTTAGCAATGCCAGCTACAGCATGGAGCTGGCGCTGGTGCAGCTCGCCCCAAGGGTGCTGTGCGCCGCTGGCATCAAGGGCGTAGTCGGCTAAGCGCCGCGTGACGTTGCTGAGCACGACATGCGTGGCGCAGTATGGTTTGCGCGGCCAAGGCTCACGCAGCGGCCCGGCGGGCAAGAGCAAATGGTTGCCAACGCCGCGTTCATCAAACAGCACGATCTCCATGTCACGCCCAAGCGCCAGGTGCTGCAAGCCATCGTCGCTCACGATGACATTGCATTTGGGATGCGCGGCCAAAAGCGCTTGCGCGGCCTGGACTCGGTTGGTTGCCACGGCGATGGGCACTTGGCAGGTGCGTGCGATCAACACGGGCTCGTCGCCGACTTGCGCTGGGTTACTGGTGGGGCTGACAAACTGACAATCTTTGCTGCGGCGACCATAGCCGCGTGAGACGACACCTGGGCGCAAACCCATGCGCTGCAAGCGCTGCACGAGTGCGATGACCACCGGCGTTTTACCCGCCCCGCCTGCAATCACGTTACCCACCACCACCACAGGCGTTGGCAGACGATGGGTTTTAAGGACACCCCAGTCGTAGAGTTTGCGCCGCCACCGGACAAGGAAGCGCAGCGCCCATGCAACCGGGCGTAGCAGCACCGTCAAGGGGTGCGAGGTGGAGAGCCAGTAGCGTGGTGGCATAGACACGTGTTGGGTAGATTTACTGACTTTGCTGCGCCGCAAACGTGATGTGCACGAGACCCGCAAGGCGCGCTGCCTCCATCACGGCAATCACCGATTGATGGCTGGCTAGCGCGTCGGCGCTAATGACGACAACCGCCGTTTTGGAGTCACCGGCCGCTTCGCGCAGCAGCGCCGCAATAGGCTGCACGCCTTTGCCATCAACGGCTTGCTTTCCTACGGCGTAGCGGCCATCGCTGCCCACGGCCACAATAATCTCGCGCGGATAGTCTTTGGACTGCGGTGCATCGGCGGTTGGCAACTTCACTTGCAGCTCGGTGAACTTGCTGTAGGTGGTCGAGAGCATGAGAAAAATCAGCACCACGAGCAGCACATCGATAAACGGAATGAGGTTGATGTCAGGTTGTTCGACCCGGTGTTTGGAAAATTTCATAAACAGTTGGCGTGCGGGCGGTTACTCGGGGCGGCAATGCACTTTGATGTGCTGATAAAAACGCTCACACGATTGTTCCAGCGATAGCTCCAGCTCGTCAACCTTGGCTCGGAAGTAGCGCCAAAAAATCAAGCTGGGAATGGCAACGATCAAGCCAAAAGCCGTGTTGTAGAGCGCCACCGAAATGCCGTGCGCCAGCATGGTGGGATTGGTGCCCGACGCGCCTGATCCCGACTGGCTGCCAAAAATGTCAATCATGCCAATCACGGTGCCCAGCAAACCCAGCAGTGGCGCGACGGAGGCAATAGTCGCCAGTGCCGAGAGGTACTTCTCCAGTTGGTGCGTGGCCAGGCGTCCAGCGACTTCCATCGCGCTGCGCAAGCCCTCTAGGTTAGGGCGTGGTTGCTGCACCAGCAGCGTGCGCAGTCCAGCTGCTAAGACCGTGCCAAGCAGCGAGCTGGCTTCCATGTGCTTGATCGTTTCGGCTGATGGCAGGCTGGGGCGAGAAATGCTCATGGCCTCCTCGAGCAATTGCGGCGGATGGATACGCTGACTACGCAAAAACATGAACCGCTCAAAAATCAGCGCCAATGCGACAATCGAACACATGACCAAAGGCCAGACTGGCCAACCCGCAGCTTGAAGAAGAGATAGCAAAGGTTTTCTCCGTAAAAATTTCCAAATGACTAGCCGCCAATTCTCGCATGACACACAGAGCCACTTAGGATGGGCACCCACCCCGCCCATTCAGCGCCCCGCATGGCGCGTAGGAGCGCTGTGCCTTGCCATCGCCGACCAACTACAGGCACGCTTTAATCCAGTCAGTGTGCGCGGCGAGCTCTCGGGCTTCACCCGTGCGGCAAGCGGACACTGCTACTTCACGCTCAAAGACGCGCAAGGCCAATTGCGCGTAGCGCTGTTTAAACGCGCCGCCGCAAGCCTTACCTTTCAACCAGTCGATGGGCAGCAAGTGGAAGTCACGGGGCGGTTGGGCGTGTACGAGCAGCGCGGCGAGCTGCAAATTGTGGCTGATGCCATGAGCCTTGCGGGACAAGGTGCGCTCATGGAAGCCTTCATGCGGCTCAAAGCCAAGCTTGAGAGCGCCGGACTTTTTGAGCCCACGCGTAAACGTTCACTTGTGGCCTATCCACGTGCGATTGGGGTGGTTACGTCCGAAGGCGCTGCCGCTTGGGGCGATGTGCAAACGGCGCTAGCGCGGCGTGCGCCGCATATCCCCGTGGTGCTGTCGCCCGCGATGGTGCAGGGCGCATCGGCACCGGCGCAACTGGTTGCGGCGCTGCACCACTTGTACGAGCTGATTGACGAGGGGCACGCTCAGATCGATGTCATTTTGCTCGTGCGCGGTGGTGGTTCGCTAGAAGACCTGTGGGCTTTTAACGATGAGCAGTTGGCCTACGCCATCGCGCAAAGTCCTGTGCCCGTGGTCTGCGGCGTGGGGCACGAAACCGACTTTTCCATTGCCGACTTTGTGGCCGATGTGCGGGCTCCTACACCGACTGCAGCAGCCGAATTGTGCGCAGCGCCTGCCTTGCAGGCCTTGTCCGAATTGGCTTTCAAGGCCAATGCCTTCAAAAGCGCCATCCAGCAAGGCTTAGAGAAGAGGTGGCAGTTTGTAGACGGCCTATCGCGGCGCCTCATACAGCCTAGCGAGCAGCTCCATCACCAGAAAAACAAATGGACCCAGCAACAATGGCGCATGCAGCGCAGTTGGCAAAATCACCAGCAACAGCAAGCCAATCGACTCACGCAGTGGCAGACTCGGCTGGCGCTGCTGCACCCGCAAAACGTGCTCAACCGTGGCTTTGCGTGGGTGAGCGACGAGGCAGGACGGGTGGTCAAAGATGCCGAACAACTGCAAGAGCAGCAAGTGCTGAACATTCACCTAGCCAAGGGCGAGCGCAGGGTAGTGGTGCAGTAGAAGAGCTGCAACCGCTAACACATTGAACTCGTATCTTGGTCAATCCATCGCAAAGTGAAGATGAGTTATATAAACGCATCCCCTAAACAAGAGACACACCGCCTATCCGTTGCGCCCATGCTCGATTGGACGGACAGGCATTGCCGCTATTTCCATCGTCTGTTGACCCAAAAAGCGCTGCTCTACACCGAGATGGTGACGACGGGCGCGCTCTTGCATGGCGATGTGGCGCGGCACTTGCGTTTTAACGAAGAGGAGCATCCGGTCGCGTTGCAGCTGGGTGGCTCGGAACCCGCCGATTTAGCGCGTGCCGCCAAGCTTGCGCAGGATTTTGGTTATGACGAGGTGAATCTCAATTGCGGCTGCCCATCGGAGCGGGTGCAGCGCGGCAGCTTTGGTGCGTGCCTGATGGCTGAAGCGCCACTGGTCGCGGACGGTGTGCGGGCCATGCTGGACGCGGTCAACATTCCTGTGACGGTGAAGCACCGTATCGGGATTGACAAGGCCGATAGCTATGAGTTTGTGCGCGATTTTGTCGGCACCTTATTTGATGCGGGTTGCCGGGTGTTTTTGGTGCATGCACGCAGCGCGTGGCTCAAGGGTTTAAGTCCCAAAGAGAACCGCGAAATTCCGCCGCTGCGCTACGAGTTTGTGTACCGGCTCAAGCGAGACTTTCCAGATACCACGATTGTTTTGAATGGCGGTGTGAAGACGAATGACGAGATCGAGGCGCATTTGGCGCACGTTGATGGCGTGATGGTCGGGCGCGAGGCGTACCATAACCCGTGGCTGATGCGCCAGTGGGATGAGCGGTTTTTAGGCGGAGAGCGTGCTGGTGCGTTGGCCGCCACGCGCGATGAGGTGGAGCAGCAGATGTTGGCCTACATGCAGCGCGTGTGTCACCAAGAGCAGGGCAAGGATGGGTTGATGTACCCCAGCGTTTACGGGGTTGCACGGCATATGCTGGGTTTACGCCATGGTCAGGCGGGTAGCCGGGCTTGGAAGCAAAAGTGGAGCGACAAACAGCAGTTCAGGCAGCATTTTGCTGCGCTGTTTAGTTAGGCGATTCAACGCGGCGAGCGCCGTTGTAGCGCTGATTCCAATAAGGGATGTGCATATCTTCGATGCGTACTTGAGCGCCTGGTTTGGGCGAATGGATAAATTTGCCATCGCCAATGTAGATGCCAACATGGCTAAAGGCGCGGCGCATGGTGTTGAAGAAAACCAAGTCACCGGGTTGCAGATCGGCGTTATCAATTTGGATGGTTTGAGCCGCTTGTTCAGCTGCGCTGCGGGGCAAAATTTTCCCGATACTTTGCTCAAAGAGCGCTTTAACAAAACCGCTGCAATCAAAGCCGGTATCAAACGAGCTACCGCCGCGTCGGTAGGGCATGCCCAAGAATCCCATGGCGTTGATCACGATGTTGCTTGCTGCCGATGCGGCCGACGCTGTGGTGTTGGCGACACTGCTGCCCACTTGCTGGACTTTGCTCAGTAACCCTCGGTCAGCCAGTAGTTTGTCTAAATCGTCGCTGCTGGTGCTGGTATTGGAACCCATGCCTGCCTTGGAAGCCACATCGGGCGCGGCTTGCGGCGCAGTAACTGCAGCAAGCAGCGCGGCGCATAGGCTAGCACGAAGGAGGGTTTTGAAAATGAGCATGGGGCGATTTTAACGGAGTGCAAGAGGCGCGCGAACGATGCTTAGGGTATGTCCTATTGGATTTTGGATTTCCCGCTTCCACAATATCAGTACTTTCTTATATTCAGAACCAACAAAGACATGATGTCATCACCCCATCCTGCTCCTTTAGATGAAGATAACGCTTCGCGTGTCTTTGACGCGGCAGCCGAACTTTTTGGTGTGCTATCGACCCCCATTCGGTTAAAAATTTTGAGTGCGCTGTGCGATGGCGAGTGTTCGGTCTCGCAAATCTTGGAGCGCATCGACACCACTCAACCCAACTTGTCGCAGCATCTGGCGATGTTGTATCGGCATGGTGTGATCGCCAAACGTAAAGACGGAACGCAAGTGATCTACCGCGTGCAAAGCGAAAAGGCGGCGGCGCTTTGCCGGGCGGTGTGTACGCAAGTCGCCATCGAACTAGAAGACCCTGTCAGCGTGAGCTCGTCCGAGCGTTTGCTGGTCAGGCAGTTTTAAGGGGCAAGGAGAGTGAATAGATGAATGCGTGGATACAAAAAGCACCGGAGCACTTTTTATCGCCAGCTGATATTGCGCAGGTTCAGCAAGGGCGGCGTGGTTTATTGGCCGGAGCCTTTGCTTCGGCGCTAGGGGCGATGGCGGCGACAGCTGCCGCGCCCAGTGTTGCGCAAAACAAGGCAGCGCTGGG
Source organism: uncultured Burkholderiaceae bacterium (assembly GCA_964485285.1). GTDB lineage: Bacteria > Pseudomonadota > Gammaproteobacteria > Burkholderiales > Burkholderiaceae_C > JASGCK01. The sequence continues at coordinate 6,868 of CAZAIW010000043.1, forward strand.
TGATCCGCATATCCTCGAGTTGCCAGAGCACTCCAAAGGCTTGGGGCGCGGCGTTGCGTCACCGGCTTATGGCATGCCCAGCGTACATGAGAGCAATTTGCAGCGCCGCGAAAGCCCAGGTCTGACGCAAGTCAGTCAAGCCAGTGTGAGCTTTTGCCCTTTGCAAGGACTGTTTGGCATCATCACGCCCAGTGGCTTGCATTTTGAGCGGCACCATCAAGGCTGGTGGGATATTGATCCTGCCAAACACCGCCTCATGATCAATGGCTCGGACGACAAGATGCTGAAGCGTCCCATGGTCTTTACCATGGATGAGCTGCTGCGCATGCCGTCCATCACGCGGACACACTTTATCGAATGCGGTGCTAACTCGGGCATGGAGTGGGCCAATGTGGCGGTGCCAACGGTGCAATACACGCACGGCATGCTGTCGTGTTCGGAGTACACCGGTGTGCCCTTGCGGGTGCTGCTTGATCTGTGCGGCGCCGACTGGAAGCGCGGCAAGTTTGTGCTCGCCGAAGGAGCCGATGGCTCGAGCATGACGCGCACCATTCCCGTCAGCCTCATTCAAAGCGATGAGGTTTTGGTGGCTTACGGACAAAACGGCGAGATGTTGCGTCCAGAAAACGGCTATCCGCTGCGCCTTGTGGTGCCGGGCGTGCAAGGCGTGAGCTGGGTCAAGTATTTGCGGCGTATCGAACTGGGTGATCAGCCCTACGCGACGAAGGATGAGTCGATTGGCTACGCTGATTTAATGAAGGATGGTTTGCATCGTCAGTACACCAGCATCCAAGAGGTCAAGTCCGTGATAACCAGCCCCAGTGGCGGACAGGTGCTGCTGACCAAAGGCTTTTGCAACATCACGGGTCTGGCTTGGAGTGGACGGGGCAAAATCAAGCGAGTCGATGTCTCGGTCGATGGAGGGCGCAATTGGCGCGAGGCGCGACTGCAAACGCCCATCATGTCGAAATGCCTGACGCGCTTTCAGCTTGATTGGCACTGGTCGGGTGAACCGGCTTTGTTGATGAGCCGCGCCGTCGATGAGACCGGGCACATCCAACCCACCTACGCACAAAACCGCGCCGTGCGTGGCTCGCGCAGCATCTACCACAACAACTCGATTCAAACGTGGTGGGTCACGGCCAGTGGGGAGGTGAAAAATGTTCAGCTCTAAAAAATGGTTTGGCGCATTCGTCGCTGCATCCATGTTGCTCGCGCTCGGTAGCGTTGGTCAGGTGGCGGCGCAAACAAAACTGGATGCCAGCAAACTGACGGAGTTCGGTCGCACCGCCACACCACAGGAAGTAAAGGCGTGGGATATTGATGTCCGCCCCGACTTCAAAGGACTACCCAAAGGGGCGGGCAGCGTCGCGATGGGGGAGCGTATTTGGGAAGACAAGTGCGCCTCGTGTCACGGAACGTTTGGCGAGAGCAACAGCGTGTTTTTTCAGCTGGTGGGTTACACCACAAAGAAGGATATCGAAACAGGCAAGGTCGGTAGTTTGCAACTGGGGCACGACGCGCCAGCACGCACGATGACGATGAAGCTGGACAAGCTCTCGACCTTGTGGGACTACATCAACCGCGCCATGCCTTGGAATGCGCCCAAGTCGTTAACGGCCGACGAGGTGTACGCGGTGGTTGCGTACCTCATGAACTTGGCGGCTGTGGTGCCCAACGACTTTACCTTGTCCGACCAAAACATAGCGCAGGTGCAGAGCAAGCTGCCCAACCGATTGGGCATGACGACCCGGCACGCCATGTGGCCGGGCAAGGAGATCAATGGTGTCGATGGACGCAAAGCCAAACCGGATACACAAGGCTCCAGCTGCATGAAAAACTGCGGTGGCGAGCCCAAAATCAGCAGCATGATTCCCGCTTACGCGATGAACGCGCATGGCAACTTGGCCGAGCAAAACCGTTTGATCGGCGGTGTGCGCGGTTTAGATACCCGTCATCCCGCCCCTGAGCCTGCCGCATCCGAAGCCGTCATCCCCGCAGCAGCAACCGCCGCCACAGTAACCACCGCAGCCGCAGCCGCACCCGCAGCAAGCAGCACGGCGGTGAGTACCGGCGTGGCAAGTGCAGCGCCTAAAGGGCTGATCAAGGCATCGGACATCCTACCGACTTTGCAAAAATACAATTGCACCGCTTGCCATGCTGTGAATCATAAAGTGGTGGGGCCCGGGTTTAAAGACGTGGCGAAAAAGTATGCGGGTCGCGCTGACGGAGGCGCTTATTTGATGGAGAAGATCAAGTCGGGCAGTCAAGGTGCTTGGGGTAGCATACCCATGCCGCCTAATCAGGTGGCGCAGCCCGACTTACAACGAATCGTGCAGTGGTTGACACAAGGTGCGCAGCCCTGACAATAGGCGCAATAGCCGATGAACCAATAGCCGATAAACTTAACGTAGATAGAAAATAGACCAAGGAGTGAAAGATGAAACGACGCGAAGTACTTAGCGCAGGGGCAACCGCTATGGGGTTGGCTGCAATGGCCGGGTTGCTGCCCACCCACGTGATGGCGCAAAACGCCGCCGGTTGGAATAAAGCAGCATTCGATGCTAAAAATCTCAACGATGTTGTCAAAGCTTTAGGTGGTGCAGCCGCCACAGCGAACGATAGCCTTGTTTTAACGGCACCTGAAATTGCCGAAAACGGCAATGTGGTGCGCATGGGTGTCGAGAGCAAAATCGCTGGCACATCGATGATCGCGTTGATGGTTGAAAAAAATCCAGCCGTGCTCTCGTGCGTGTTTGACGTGATTGCGGGTTCGGATGCCAGCTTTGCCACCAACGTCAAGATGGGGCAAACGTCCAATGTTTATGCGCTGGCCAAGGTGGGCGATAAGTTCTTCTACGCCGTCAAAGAAGTCAAAGTGACGCTGGGCGGTTGCGGCGGTTAAGTTTTAACAATTACATGTGAGAGGAATACAAAATGTCAGACCCGATGCGAATTAGAGCCTCTGTTGTAGGCGACAAAACCAAAGTCAGTGCGCTTATCAGCCACGAGATGGAGAGCGGACAACGCAAAGACGCAGCCGGCAAAGTAGTGCCTGCGTGGCATATCCAAACCATTAGCGCGACCCATAACGGGCGTGTGGTGATGAGTGCGCAGTGGGGGCCTTCGGTCTCTAAAAATCCGTTTGTCCAATTTGCCTTTAAAGGCGGCAAGTCAGGCGACGAAATTGCCGTGACGTGGGTGGATAACCGTGGTGACAAGCGCACCGATAAAGCGTTGGTGGCTTGACGATGCAAAGCGCTCATTTTTTAAAAGTGGTCCTGCCTGTAAGTCTTGCGCTACTTGGCTTTGCAGGCCATGCATCCGCGCAGACCAATAAAGATGTGCTCTACACCAAAGCCTTGGTTGCAAGTTGTGCCAATTGTCACGGTACCAATGGCGTTCAAACAGCGCCCCAGTCGGCAGCCATTGGTTTGGCAGGACTGCCCAAGGAGCACATCACGGCGCAAATGCAAGCCTATAAAACAGGCGCTAGAGCAGCTACGGTGATGCACCAAATTGCCAAGGGTTATAGCGATGCGCAGATTGCTCAGATCGCGACCTATTTTTCGCAACAACGTCCGTAAGGAGTATTCACACTTATGAGCTCCTCATCTTCAACTTCATCCTTATCTCATCTCGCGGCCCAGGATCGCCGCGCATGGCTGCAATCGACGGCGGCGCTAGCGGCTCTAGGGCTGGCGGGCTGTGCCTCCAATCCCTTTGCTGCCTCTAAGGCAGCCCTGCCCAGCAAGGCGCAGGTGGTGGTCATTGGCGGCGGCTATGGCGGCGCAACGGCGGCCAAATACGTTCGCTTGCTGTCCGACTACAAAATCAGTGTCGTGTTGATTGAGCCTAGCGAGTTTTTTGTTTCGTGCCCCATCTCTAATCTTGTGATCAACGGCAATAAACAGATGTCCGACATTACGGTTGCGTACAGCAGCCTGACCAAGCAGCACGGCGTGACGGTTGTGCGCGATATGGCGCAAAGCATCGACAGTGCCAAGCGTAGCGTCACGCTGGCCGGTGGTGGCGCTATCAGTTACGACAAGCTGATCGTCGCACCAGGCATCGACATCATGCAGGATAGCTTGCAAGGTTTTCAAGAAGCACATCGCGCCGGGCAAGTGCTGCACGCATGGAAGGCTGGCGCTGAGACACTGGCGCTGCGCAAGCAGCTGGAGGCCATGCGTGATGGTGGGACGTTTGCCATCACCATTCCGGTTGCGCCTTATCGCTGCCCGCCTGGCCCCTACGAGCGCGCCTCGGTGGTGGCCGCGTACTTGAAACAGCACAAGCCCAAATCGAAAGTCTTGATTTTGGATGGCAACCCCGATGTCACCTCTAAGGGGCCATTGTTTAAAAAGGCTTGGGCCGAACACTACGCGGGCATGCTCGAATATCGCCCCGACCATAAAGCCATGGCGGTTGATGGCAAGTCGGGAACGATTCAGTTTGAAGTGCAAAACGATGTGCGTGCCGATGTGGTCAATGCGCTGCCCGCCATGCGGGCGGGGTTGATCGCGGTGAACAGCGGACTTGCCAACATGGCCAACGGACGCTGGTGCGGTGTGAACTACCAAACCTTCGAGTCAACGGCGGCAAAAGACGTGTTTGTGATTGGCGACTCTATTCAAGTGGCACCACTCATGCCCAAAAGCGGGCACATGGCGAACAGTCAAGCCAAGGTGGCGGCGGCGGCCATTGTGGCGCAGTTGGCGGGTTGGGAGGTCAACCCCGCGCCCATGCTCAACAACACCTGCTACAGCTTTGTGAGCGACTCGCAGGCCATCCATGTGGCCAGCGTTCACGAGTACGTGGCTGCCGAGAAAACCTTTAAAACCGTGGCCGGTGCGGGTGGTCTTAGCGCGGCGGCCAGTAGCCTAGAGGGCAACTATGCCTTGCAATGGGCGAACAGCATTTGGGCAGATTCACTAGGTTAATCTTTCGCGGACACATGATGAAAACAAACAAACATCTTTTACACCAGACGCTGTTAGCGGTGGGTCTGCTGGGCGCATTGTGGCAGGGTGCTGCGGCGCAACAGGCAGCGCAAAAATCGGCGGCCGATGCTATTGCTGAGTACCGTGCGGCGCTGCAAGACGGCAACCCCGCTGACCTGAATGCGGCGCGAGGTGAAACGCTTTGGAAGGTGGCGCGAGGGCCCAGCAACGTATCGCTGGAGACCTGTGATTTAGGACTGGGCGCTGGCAAGGTCAAAGGCGCGGTGACTCAATTGCCGCGTTACTTTGCCGATACCAAACGGGTGATGGATGTAGAGTCGCGCCTTGTCCACTGCATGGTGACGCTGCAAGGTTTTCGGCTTGATGAGTTCACAACTAAAACCGCGTTTTCAAGCGAAGGCCAGCGCGCCACCGAAATAGAAGACTTAGTCGCTTACCTGTATGACGAGTCGCGCGAGATGCCGATTGCAGTCCCGCAAAAGCATCCGGCTGAAAAAGCTGCGTATGCACGCGGCAAAAAAATCTTTTATTTCAAGGGCGGGACACACGATTTTTCGTGCGCCTCTTGCCATAGCCAAGACGACAAGCGCATTCGCCTGCAAGACCTACCGAACTTGACGAAAAAAGAACAAGCGCAGGCAGCCTTTAGTCAGTGGCCAGCGTACCGCGTGAGCCAAGGCGCTTTGCGCACCATGCAGTGGCGTTTGTACGATTGTTTCCGCCAGCAGCGCTTCCCTGAGCTGCAATACCTAAGCCCCGCATCGGTTGACCTCATCACCTTTTTAGGTGTGAATGCCAACGGCGGAAAAATGGCAGCTCCTGCTATCAAGCGTTAATTGGGACAGAAGGAAACACAGATCATGACGTTCACACGACCTTCAAAAAAATTAGTCGCGCTACTGGGACTGGGTCTTACGGCGCTGGTGCTGGCAGCTCAGGCACAAACGCATCAGGCACCCACGCCTAGCAACAAAGAGATCATCGCGACGCTGAAAAGCTCGTTTGCTGAGCGTGGTATTGCTAAGCTTGATCGCCTCGATCAAAGTAACTTGCAAGCCGTGTGCTCCAAGGCCGCAGAGTCCGGCAAGCCGCTAGCCGACAACGTTAAACGGAAAATCGAAAAAACCGTTTTGGCCAGCATTCCTTATCCAGCCGATGGCGTTTATCTGGGCGATTGGAAGGAGGGCGAAAAAGTCGCCCAAAACGGACGCGGCATGCAGTTTAGCGATGTGGCTGGCGTACCAAGTGGTGCTAACTGCTACGCCTGCCATCAAATCACACCGACGGAAATCAGCTTTGGTAACCAAGGCCCCAGCCTCTTGAAGTATGGTGCCACGC
>CAZAIW010000044.1:0-13049 GCA_964485285.1 uncultured Burkholderiaceae bacterium
ACGCCCATGCCGCTATCCGCGCTTGTACTCATTGTTGTCGCGGCACTACTGCACGCCAGCTGGAACTACATCGCCAAAAAGGTAGGCGGTGATGCACGCTTTGGCTTGCTATCTTGCTTGCTGCTCATGGTGGTTTGGGCACCACTATGCCTTTATTTGGGTTGGGATGTTTTTCCCACTTGGGGATGGCGTGAACTGTGGTGGCTGCTGCTCAGTGCGATCACTCACGTTGGGTACTATGTGTTTTTACTCAAAGGCTATCGCGCCGCCGACCTCACCGTGGTGTATCCCGTGGCACGTGGCTCAGGGCCCGTGCTATCAAGCGCAGCTGCTGTTGTGTGGATGGGTGAGTCGTTCACCATGATGGGCATCACCGGTTTATTGAGCGTGGTTTTGGGCGTTTTTCTGATCGCAGGCGGTCACAAAATTTGGCAGCGTGCAGCGCACATTCACAACCCGACCGAATCACGCAAACTCAAGGCTGGCGTGGCGTACGGACTGCTTACCGGTTTGTGGATTGCCAGCTACACGGCGGTGGATGGCTACGCCGTTAAGTTTTTATTGATCAGTCCTATCTTGTTAGATTGGGCGAGCAACTTCATCCGCATCCCACTGTATCTGCCGCTGGTATGGGGCGTGCGGCGCACGCTCATGCCCGTTTGGAAAAGTTACTGGAAGCCCTGCTTGGCCATTGCCATCATCAGCTCCATCGCCTACACACTGGTGCTGTATGCCGTCAAGCTTGCACCACTGTCGCATGTGGCACCTGCACGCGAAATGTCCATGCTATTTGCAGCGCTCATTGGTGGGCACTTGCTGGGCGAAGGCGATCGACTCGCCCGTATCGTAGGCGCTTGCCTCATTGGACTGGGCGTTGCAGCACTCGCCTTCTAGTAAAGAGTCACTCGATAGAGCCTCTTCATCAGCGTTTTATTCATCACCGCATCATCACCTCAGCGGCACTTGATCGACACCTAAAATCGCCCTATGACTCCGCTCTTTATTGCACAACATCTTGTTAAAAACTACGGCACTAACCGGGTCGTAGACGATCTGTCCTTTCATATCGCACCGGGTGAGTGCTTCGGGATTATTGGCCCCAATGGCGCAGGGAAAACCACCACACTCAAAATTTGCTTAGGGCAAACAAAGGCTGATAGTGGTTCGGTTACGGCATTCGGGCTAGATGTCACGCACAACCTCTTGGCCGTGAAAGCCCGCATGGGCGTTGTCAGTCAATTTGATACGCTTGACCCCGATTTTTCTTGCGAAGAAAACATCTTGGCCTACGGGCGCTATTACGGCATACCGGATCGCCAGATCAAAGCACGCATTCCTAAGCTGCTTGAGTTTGCAGCCTTAACGCATAAAGCAAAAGCCAGGCCGGGTGAACTCTCCGGGGGCATGAAGCGACGTCTCTCGCTGGCGCGTGCGCTGGTTAACGAGCCTTTGCTGCTGGTACTGGACGAGCCCACCACAGGACTAGACCCACAAGCGCGGCACCTAATGTGGACACGTCTGCGCGAATTACTGTCAACTGGCATGTCGATCTTGCTTACCACACACTTTATGGATGAAGCGCAGCAACTGTGCTCACGCCTTTGCATGATGGATCACGGCAAAAAACTCATCGAAGGATCACCACGTGATCTCATCGCCCAGCACCTACCACCAGACATCACGGAAGACATCGAGGGCGTGGGTGTCTTGCAGCGGCGCAGCAACTTAGAAGACTTATTCTTCAAATTCACTGGCCGACAAATCAGAATGGATTCGTAATGAACGCGCACGCCCTTTCTTCATCATCGATCACGACACGCTGGATTGCCATTTGGCGACGCAATTTTTTAGTTTGGCGCAAGCAAATGTGGGGCAGTCTTGTGAGCCATATTGCAGAGCCCTTGATTGCGCTGCTCGCCTTTGGCTATGGCCTTGGCGCACTGGTTGGACAAGTCAACACGGCGTTTGGCACCATCCCTTACTTTGTGTTCATTGCCAGTGGTTTGATCTGCATGAGCACCATGAACTCGGCTAGTTTTGAGGCGCTCTACTCGGCTTACTCGCGGCTTGATCACCAAAAAACATGGCACGGCATTTTGAATGCCGCCGTCATCATTGACGACATCGTGCTGGGCGAAGTGATATGGGCGGCCTTTAAGGGACTGTTTGCTGCGTCGGTTATTTTGTGCGTCATGATGACGCTGTTAATGCTGGGCGATCACCCCCTCACGTGGCACATGGTGTTTGTGCTGCCCGTGCTCGCACTCGTTGCACTGTGCTTTGCCAGCATGGGCATGATCGTGACGGCGCTAGCCAAGGGCTATGATTTTTTTGCGTTTTACATGACACTTTTTTTAACGCCAATGATGTTCATGGCCGGGGGATTTTTTCCGCGTGAACAACTTCCCCACGTGGCACAAATCATGACCGAGTACCTACCACTCACCGCAGCCGTTAACCTAGTTCGTCCTTTGTTTCTTGGGACTTGGCCAACCCACCCATTCATCGACATTGCCGTCTTGATGATCACGACCATCGTCGCTTTGATGGTGGCACTGCGCTTACTCAGACAACGATTTATGTTCTAAGAGATTGATCGGTAAAACTTAAACGACACCCTCGTTGCGGTTGCGCATCCAATCAGCGGTTTGAAAAAAGCTCTCATGCAGGCGTGTGCGCAGGTCTGGATCAACCTCTGTTTCTTGCATGGCTTGATCCATACAGGCGACCCATTGATCGCGCTCGGCAACGCCAATCGCAAATGGTAGATGACGGGCACGCAACATCGGATGTCCAACACGCTCAAAGTAGTACTGGGGGCCACCCAACCAACCGCATAAAAACCAAAATAGCTTTTGACGTGCGTTGCCAAGATCGCTGCCATGCGTTGCACGTAGAGCTGTGTAACCGGGTTCAATGTCCATGAGGTCATAGAACCGATCGACTAAAGCTTGTACCCTAGCCTCTCCGCCTATCCACTCAAAAGCCGTGTCGTATAAGGGTTTTTCTTGAATTTGCATGCGCGGATTTTAAGTGACCGACCGCAGGCTATGCATCACGGGCTGGCGCAAAATCCCGCGCAAAGTCCACCACCCCATCGCCAGCGTGATCACCCCGCCCACCAGAGCACCCAGCACAGGAAAAATGGGAGATAGCGTCCACTCAAAATGAAAGACCCATTTGGCCAAAGCCCAAGCCAGCGCCAGTGCAACACTTGCCGACAAGAAGCCGGACATTGCCCCGACCCCTGCCAGCTGCAAGGCTTGTACACGGCGCAATTGTTGGCGCGATGCGCCCAGCGCACGCATCAGCGCAAAATCTCGCTGCATATGCAGACCGGTGCTGCGCAGCGTGACCAGCAACACCACCATGCCAGCCGTGAGCGTGAAGACAAACAATCCCTCCACTGCGCGCGTCACTTTGGTCAAAACTTGGGTCAATTCGACCACACTTTGCGTCAAATCCACAAGGGTGATGTTCGGGAAGGCTTGTACCAATTGGCCGTCAAAGGCATACGCGCTGTAGCCCTTATCTGACAAGGCTTGCAGGCCATCATCTGTTTTAAATGACAGTGTTTGATAGGCTGCAAGGTACGTCACCGGCAAGTCCGGCATCTGCGCTTTCGGATAGAGTACAAAAAAGTTGGCTCGCATCGATTGCCAATCCACTTTGCGCAAACTGGTGATCTTTGATTCGATGTTGACCCCCGCTACGTCAAACTTCAAGCGGTCACCCAGCTTTAACTTGAGCGTGCTCGCCAGACCTTCCTCGACGCTAATGGCTCCCTCTTCCTCTGCCTGCCAGGCGCCTGCGACCAGCTGGTTGTGCCATGGTAGGCGGGCTGTGTGGGACAAATTGAATTCGCGCTCAACCAAGCGCTTGGCACGCTCATCTTCAAACTGCGACGCGCTAACGGGTTCATCATTCACGGTGAGCAAACGCCCTCGAATCATGGGATACCAGTCATAGCTTGTAGCCACTTGGGAGCGCTCGCTTGCACTTTTAAGCATCGCCTCAAACGAAATCGCTTGCTCGGGCAAGATGTTGATGACGATGCGGTTAGGGGCATCGGCAGGCTTAGCTTTTTGCCAATTAGCCAGCAAATCGCTACGCAATAAAAACAGTACGAACAGGGCCAGCAAACCCACCGACAAAGTGGAGACTTGCACCAGAGTCAAAGCGCGATGTGCCAGCAACTGACGTGTCGCAAGGCGCAGCATCGGATAGTTAGCACCGGCATGGGCATATCCATACCGTAGCAACCGCAAGATGGCATCGGTCAAGCCGGCAAACATCAAAAGTGCTGCGGCAAATCCACCCGCCGTCATCAACCCCAGCATCAGGTCTTTACTAGAGAGCAGCAGCAAGGCCACAAAACTCAGTATGCCCATGGCGAGCGTCGCCAGCGATGCCGCTTTGATTGGGCCGACATCGCGCCTGAGCACACGTAGCGGCGGTGTGCCCGCCAGTTGCAGCACAGGCGGCAGACCAAAGCCCAGCAACAAACTTACCCCTACGCCCAAACCAAACACCAGCGGCCACGCGCGAGCCATCGGTAACTCAATCGCAACCACTTGCCCAAGTACCGACACAAACACTTGCTGCAAGCCAAACCCCAAAGCGCAGCCCAGCACACTGGCGGCAAGGCCCACCCAAAAAAACTCGAAGGCAAAACCCATCGCAATGTGCGCTTGCGATTGCCCCAGCACGCGGCGCAGGGCGCAGTCGTCGATGCGCCTAGCGGCAAAGCTGCGCGCCGCCACGGCCACAGCCACGGCACAGACCAGAGCACACAACAGTGCCACTAAATGAAGAAACTTCTCGGTTGTATCCAACACCTGCCGAGTCTCGGGTCGTCCTGATTCCAACGAATCCAGTCGCAGCCCTTTATAGCTTGGCAGGAGCCGTGTCACCTCTTGCTGGAAGTTGGCCGTTTGATCGCCTATCACGGCCAAGCGATAAGTCACGCGGCTAGCAGGCTGTACCAATTGCGTCGCAGCAAGGTCTGCCGAGTTCATCATCACGCGCGGCGCAAAATTCAAAAAGCCCACGCCTCGGTCTGGCTCCGAGACCAAGACGTGCGTGATTTTCATGCGCGACTCACCAAGCCGCAACTCATCACCCAAGTGCGCATCTAACGCCGCCAAGAGCGAGCGCTCCACCCACACCTCGCCTGCATGAGGAATCTCGCGTGTCGTCACACTCTCATCAATTTTGAGATGGCCGCGCAGTGGGTAGCCGCTCTCCACAGCTTTAAGCGCCACCAATTTGGCGCGATCCCCCAAAGATGCCATTGTCGGAAAAGTCAATGTCGAAGCACTGCGCAGCCCGTATGGTTTGACCAGCGCTTCTATGGCCGGCGGAGTGGGCTGATCACTCACCACCACCGCATCCCCGCCCAAGAGCTGCTTGGCATCACGCGCAAAAGCACCTGAGAGCCGATCAGCAAAAAGACTCACCGAACTGAGCGCACCCACCGCCAAGGCAACGGCTAGGATGAGCATGGTCAAGTCACCCGAGCGCAGATCACGCATCAAACTGCGCCACATTGTTTTAAAGTTCATTCCCCGATTCTGCCAGCACCCGTATAGCAAAGATAGCGCGTGTTCAGCGCACGGCCAATCGCCGTCATGCCGATGCGCGTAGCAACATCAAAACCCATCTGCGTGATGCCGCTACGCGAGACCACAAACGGCACACCCATTTGTGCTGATTTGATGATCATTTCGCTCGTGAGTCGCCCGGTGGTGTAGAGCGCTAAGTTGGCACTCGTCATCTCATCGGAATGTTCCGGTAGCTTATTGCTCAAGCCTTGCAGGCTCATCCAACCCGCCAGTGTATCCAGCGCGTTGTGTCGCCCAACGTCCTCCACATGGTGCAACAGCGTTGCCCCCTCATCTACCGAAAAAAGTGCACAACCATGCACTGATCCTGCCAACTTGTAGGTGGTGTCTTGCTGGCGAATAATACTGAGCATGTCAAACAAAGCCGCTTGCGACAGACGTGCTTCAGGCAAACGGATGGCATCTATATCGTCCAGTAAACCGCCAAAAATACTGCCTTGTCCGCAGCCCGTTGTCACCACACGCCGCGCGGTACGAGCCTCTAGCGCATCTATGCCAAGGTGCGTTTTCACAGCCGCCACGCCGCCCTCGTCTGCCCCTTCCCAGTCCACGGTAATGGACGCGACATCAGCCGCACGAGTCATCATTTTTTGGTTGAGTAAATATCCCAGCGTGAGCAGCTCTGGGTTCACGCCCAGCGTCATCAGCGTCACCACCTCGCGCTTATCCACATAGATCGTCAAGGCTCGTTCGGCAGGAATGGCAACTATCACCTGCTCGCCCGCCTCATTCGTCGCTGTGATGCTCTGCGTCAGCGCAGCGCGAGCCGTGGTCAGACTAGGCAACAACTCCATCCCGCGCATCGTGATTCGTCTTAAACCCAAACTCGGTTACCAGATCACCACCCTTGGCAATGCGCACGGCGCAGTACTTAAACTCAGGGATTTTGCCAAAGGGGTCGAGCGCTGAGTTGGTGAGTTTGTTGGCTGCCGCCTCGTAGTACGCAAACGGAATGAAAACGACACCACTGGGCGTGCCATCGTCCTGCCGCACACGGATGGCAACCTCGCCCCTGCGTGACTCGATGGTGACCACATCGCCCGCCGCCAGTCCATGCTTGGCCATGTCGATACCGTTCATCGACACGGTGGCCTGCGGCTCAATCGCGTCGAGTACGGTTGCGCGGCGTGTCATGGAGCCTGTGTGCCAGTGCTCCAGCTGCCGCCCAGTGATCAGCACCAGCGGGTAAGCCTCGTCAGGACGTTCGTTGGCAGGGATGATGTCGGCTGGCACCAGCTTGACACGCCCGTCCGCTGTTGGAAAATCTTTGATGAAGACCGTTGGACTACCGGGATCATCCGCCGTTAAGCACGGATAGGTCACGCTGGAATTTTGCTCCAGCCGCTCCCAAGTAATGCCCGAGATAGCGGCGTGCATGGCTTGCCGCATTTCTTCGTACACATGAGCCACGCCCGATTGATCGGCAAAGCCGTCTCCCGCAAAAGATGCTTCGCTCATGTAATGCCAACTCAGTCCCATGCGCCGTGCGATCTGCTGCAATATCCATAAGTCTTGCCGCGCATCGCCCGGTGGCTTGATCGCTTGCTTACCCATTTGCACCATGCGGTCGGTGTTGGAGACGGTGCCTGTCTTTTCTGGCCACGCAGATGCTGGTAGCACCACGTCAGCCAACCACGCCGTTTCGGTCATAAAGATGTCTTGCACCACAAAGTGCTTGAGTTCGGCCATGGCATGACGCGCGTGATTCAAATCAGGGTCACTCATGGCGGGGTTTTCGCCCTCCACGTACATGCCGTGAATTTTGCTGGGATTGCCGTCTTCCAGCAAAGCCGCGTTCATGGTCTCGACAACGGTGAGACCCGGTTTGGCATCTAACGAAGTGCCCCAAAAATCTTCAAACCACGCATGTGCGGCGGCGTTGTCAACGCGCTGGTAGTTCGGGAACATCATGGGGATGAGTCCCGCATCGGAGGCACCTTGCACATTGTTTTGACCGCGCAGTGGATGCAGTCCAGAGCCGGGCTTGCCAATTTGCCCCGTGACGGATACCAGCGCAATCAAGCAACGTGCGTTATCTGTACCGTGCACGTGCTGCGACACACCCATGCCCCACAAAATCATGGCGGATTTGGCAGTGGCAAAGGCGCGCGCGACTTCGCGCAAAGTTTCTGCAGGAATGCCGCAAATAGGTGCCATTAACTCGGGGCTGTAGCCTTTGACGTTTTGTTTGAGTGCCTCAAAATTACTGGCACGGTCACGAATAAACGCTTCGTTCACCAGACCCTCTTCAATCACCGTATGAATCATGGCGTTGAGCATGGCCACATCACTGTCGGCCTTAAATTGCAAGGTACGCCATGCGTGCTTGCCAATGTCGGTGATACGCGGATCGGCCAGCACAATCTTGGTACCACGCTTGGCAGCGTTTTTCATCCACGTGGCGGCAACCGGATGATTGGCCGTGGGGTTGGAGCCAATTACCAGTACGAGCTCCGAGTTGCTCACGTCGTTGACTTGATTACTTACCGCGCCAGAGCCAACGCCTTCTAAGAGCGCCGCCACACTCGACGCATGACACAGGCGCGTGCAGTGATCGACGTTGTTGGAGCCAAACCCCGTGCGCACCAATTTTTGGAACAGATACGCTTCTTCATTACTGCCCTTGGCGGAACCAAAGCCAGACAAGGCTTTGGAGCCGTATTGCTGCTTGAGTTTGAGCAGTCCACCTGCGGCAAAGTCAAGCGCCTCTTCCCACGAAGCCTCACGGAACACATCCGAGATGGCTTTATCTTGCTTATCCAAAATCGACACGTCTTTGGCCACGTCGGCTTTGCGGATGAGCGGTTTGGTGAGTCGCGCCGCATGATGGACGTAGTCAAAACCAAAGCGCCCCTTCACACATAAACGGTCATGGTTGGCGGGGCCATCGCGGCCATCAACCGCCACAATTTTTTCATCTTTCACTTTGTAGGTAATCAAGCAACCCACACCGCAAAACGGACAAACCGACTCGACTTCTCTGTCCACTTTTTGCGAACCCACCAAGGTCTTGGGCATCAGTGCACCGGTGGGGCAAGCCTGCACACATTCGCCGCAAGCCACGCAGCTGCTCTCTTGCATGGGGTCGTCTAAGTCAAACACAATTTTGCTGTGTGAGCCGCGCATGGCGTAACCAATCACATCGTTGACTTGCTCCTCGCGGCAAGCGCGAACGCAGCGCGTACATTGAATGCAGGCATCTAAGTTCACCAGCATGGCAGGATGACTGGCATCCGTCCATGTGCTCGGCGCTTCGCGGCGAATTGCTTTGAACTCGGGGCGGACGACGACATCCATTTCATCGGCCCATGCGGAGAGTTCACCGTGCTGTAATAAATTGGGGCCTGACCCTGAATTTTCGGCACGGAAATGAGGGTCTGTCCCCAATTTACTTTCCCCATCATTCCACTTGTAACCCACATCCGGCATATCGGAGAGCAGCATCTCCAGCACCATTTTTTGGCTCTTCACAGCGCGCGGCGACTGAGCTTGCACGTCCATGCCCGCCACCGGACTACGGCAGCAACTTGGCGCGAGCACGCGCTCGCCCTTGATCTCGACAACGCAGGCACGGCAGTTGCCATCGGCGCGGTATCCGTCTTTGTAGCAAAGATGCGGAATGTCCACTCCGTGGCGCTTGGCCGCATTCAAAATGGACTCACCATGATGGGCTTCGATGGCCTTGCCGTCGAGTGTGAAGTGAATGAAATCCATGGGGGACAGACCCCCATTATTCGGTTTTTCAGTTTCTATCATTTTTAAATTTCCTTTTGAATAATTGGGGTCTGTCCCCAATTAATTGACCTCGTGCGGGAAGTATTTTTGAATGGATCGAATCGGGTTGGGCGCTGCTTGCCCCAGCCCGCATATAGAAGCGTCCCCCATGACGGTGGCTAAATCCTCTAAGGTTTGCATATCCCATGTTGCAGCCGCCATTAAGGTCGCCGCTTTCGCAGTTCCGACGCGGCAAGGCGTGCACTGCCCGCAACTTTCGTGCTCAAAAAAGCGCATGACGTTCAGCGCAGCATCTCTGGCTTTGTCGGCTTGGCTGAGCACCATCACAGCAGCCGAACCAATGAAGCAACCATAAGGTTGCAGGGTGTCAAAGTCCAGCGGAATGTTGTCCATCGACGCGGGCAAAATGCCCCCCGACGCACCGCCCGGTAAATAGGCGTACAGGGTATGCCCGTCCATCATGCCGCCGCAGTATTCATCGATCAGCTCACGCAGCGTGATGCCCGCTGGCGCAAGTTTGACCCCGGGGTTTTTGACGCGACCCGACACGCTGAACGAGCGCAGCCCCTTGCGACCATGACGTCCGTGGCTGGTCAACCAGCTTGCGCCTTTCTCCAAAATCTCGCGCACCCAGTACAGCGTCTCAAAGTTGTGCTCCAGTGTGGGGAGTCCAAAGAGTCCAACCTCGGCAATAAAGGGCGGACGCATACGCGGTTCACCGCGTTTGCCCTCAATACTTTCGATCATGGCGGACTCTTCGCCGCAGATGTAGGCTCCCGCGCCACGTCTGATATGGATCGCAGGCAAGGCACCTTGCAAAGCCTTTGGCGGTGAGGCTTGCAGGCGCGCCACCTCGCGCTGCAAGATGTCACGGCAGCCGTGGTACTCGTCACGCAAGTAGATGTAGCAGCGCTCAATACCGACGACCTTGGCAGCAATGAGCAGACCTTCTAAGAATCGATGTGGGTCGCGCTCTAAGTAGGTGCGATCTTTAAACGTACCCGGTTCGCCCTCGTCAATGTTGACCGCCATGAGCTTCTCGCCCGCCATACCGCGCACAATGCGCCACTTGCGCCCTGCTGGAAAGCCGGCACCGCCAAGGCCACGCAGTCCAGAGTCTTCCAGCGCTTTGATCGTGGCCTCGCCATCCAGTCCAGCCAACAACTGATAACCACCTGCCGCCTGATAAGCCGCATAGTCGATGTAATCCAGCCGCTGATCTGATTGGGCGTGTGTGGTTTTGCCAGCTTGAACGGCTGACACCACTTTGTCGGAAGTTGCATGCGCGATGGGGTTTTGGTGCACGGCCACCACGGGCGCTTGCTCGCAGCGCCCAAGGCAAGGGGCGGCCACGACTTTGATGCGCTCACTGCCCAGCAGCGCAGGCAAGCGTGTCAGCAAATCTTGCGCACCCGCTAATTCACACGACAGGCTCTCGCACACACGCACCGTGATGTCTGCTGCTACTTCGCCTGTGCGCAGTACCTCAAAGTGATGGTAGAAGGTGGCCACTTCGTAGACCTCGGCCATAGGGATATTCATGAGCTTGGCCAGCGCTGTGAGGTGATCTTCATGCAGCCCGCGATGAGCATCTTGCAGCTGATGCAAGTACTCGATCAACCGATCACGCGGATAACCCGTCGCAGGGCGCTCGCCGATCAAGTCGCGCACAGCCGCCAATGACGCGGGGCTGGCTTGACGGCCTTTGAGCCTTGACAAACGCTGCATCTTGGCGCGCATATCGTCGGGGGTGGCAAGAAAAGTAGCTGGCAAAGAGGAAGACATACTCATCCTAGCAATTCAAAGAATAAAAGCAAAAAAGGCAGCACTTATTGTCAATAAGCGCCGCCTTCATCGGGTTGACCGTGGTCAATTAGGTAAAAAACTTCGTCACGCCTCACAGCGTGCTAGCACCACTACACCCAAAAGGAGTCTGCGTTACCCAATCACAAGGTATTACCCTAGTCATCAAAGCGCCGGATCGCGCTCTTCCCACCTGATTTGATCAATTGCCTTGAGCAGGTCTTTATCAAGGCGCGTATCCCAAGCGGCCAAGCACTCATCAAACTGCGCCGTACTCGTCACGCCGATGATGGTACTGGCTACTTGCCACTTGCCATAACAAAACGCCAGCGCCATTTGCGCAGGAGTCATCCCGTGATCACGTGCCAGTTGGTTGTAGCGACGCGCTGCGCGTAGCGCCTCTGGTCGACCCCAGCGCTGCGCACGCATCGAAGCAAACAAACTGAGACGTCCGGTGGACTCTATCGCGCCAGCGGCTGGATCAAGACCTTGCTGGTCATACTTACCCGTGAGCAATCCAAACGCCAGCGGCGAGTAAGCCAAGAGCGACACGTTCAAGCGATGCATGGTTTCGTCAAGACCGTTCTCGACGGTTCGATTGACCAAGCAATAAGCGTTTTGCACCGTTGCAATACGCGGTAGTCCATGCTGCTCAGCCAAGCGCACAAATTCGTGGACACCATACGGGGTCTCGTTCGACAGACCAATCGCACGCACCTTACCCGACTTGACCAACTTGCCCAGCGCCTCCAGCTGCTCATGAATCCCGCACGACTCTAAGTTCTCCATCTTGGGGTCGTAATACATCATGCCAAACTGCGGTACGTGGCGATTGGGCCAATGCAGTTGGTACAGATCAATCACATCGGTTTGCAGACGTCGCAGCGAGTCCTCGCAAGCCTCAGTGATGGTCTGTCCATTGTTGTTCATCGCGCCGCCGCGTATCCACGGCATGCCGCGCGAAGGCCCTGCTACTTTTGTAGCGACCGTCCACTTAGCCCGCGCTCCTTTATTTTTGGCGAAATAGTTGCCAATAAAAGTTTCCGTTTTGTTATAGGTTTCAGCACGTGGCGGCACGGCGTACATCTCGGCCGTGTCCATAAAGTCGATGCCCGCATCAAGCGAACGTGCAAGGATGTTGTGCGAAGTCGCCTCGTCTACCTGAGCACCAAAAGTCATGGTGCCAAGGCAAATGGGTTTGACGTGGAGGCCGGAAGTTCCTAGTTGAATGTTTTTCATGATGATGTGTCTTTGATGATGTGGTTGAAAAAACAGCGCTTCAAATTGTCGCTAAATTTGGCGCACCCTTGCTTCTTCTTGTAACCTAAGCACACGCCGCTGCACCTTGCCGGTCGTGGTCATGGGCAGGCTCGCCACAAACTCAACTTCTTTGGGGTATTCGTAGGGCGCAAGCTTGCCACGCACATGGGCTTGCAATTCTGCGATGAGCGCATCGCTGGGCGCATAGCCTGCCGTCAGCACCACATAGGCTTTGACCAAGGCACCGCGCTCGGCATCCGGCTTGGGCACCACGGCAGCATTGGCAACGGCGGCATGTTTGACCAAACAGTTCTCCACCTCCGATGGGCCAATGCGGTAACCGGCTGCTTTAAACATATCGTCGCTGCGGCCTTGGTACCACAAGTAACCCTCGGCATCCATGCTGGCCATATCGCCGGTACGGCACCAGCCGTCATCGGTGAACTTGGCGCGGGTGGCGACCTCGTTGTTCCAATAACCCAAAAAGAAAATGGGGTCAGGCTTGCCCTGTATGTCGAGTCGGTGCACCGCCACATCGCCGGCAACGCCCACCGGACAAGACTGTCCAGCATCATCAAGCACCGCGACACGGTGTCCCGGATACGCACGCCCCATGCTGCCTGGCCG
>CAZAIW010000045.1:0-10201 GCA_964485285.1 uncultured Burkholderiaceae bacterium
CCGTCACGACGCGCACGGACCGCACCCTGTGGATGTCCCGCACCGAGGTCCGCTCGTCGGGGGCGGACAGCCACCTGGGCCACGTCTTCGACGACGGCCCGCGGGCGCAGGGCGGCCTGCGGTTCTGCATGAACTCGGCAGCGCTGGCGTTTGAACCCAGCCAAGCCTAGCCTAGCCTAGCGATCAGCATGAACCAGCCCCTCATCGACGCGCACGTTCACATCCTTGACCCCGGGCAATTCCCTTACGCGCCCGGCGTTTGGTACGAACCCATAGGCGCAGAGCAAGGCAGCGCCGCCGACCTCACGCAGCTGATGGCCTGCCACGGCGTGCAGTACGCCCTACTGGTGCAGCCCAACTCGGGCTACAACCTTGACAACCGCGCCATGCTATCGGCCATTGCGCAGGGCGGCGGGCGCTTCCAAGGCATGGCCGTGGTGCGCAACAACGCCAGCCGCGCCGAGCTGCAAGAGCTGCAAGCCCAAGGCGTGATCGGCATCGCCATGAATGCAGCGCTGCTGGGCGTTGATTTTTATGCCGACATCGAGCCGCTGCTCTCGCACCTACAAAGCTTGGGCATGTGGGCGCAAATGCAAGTCCAGCACGACCAACTCGCCCAGCTCGCACCCATGCTAAAAGGCAGCGGTGCCAAACTCCTCTTCGACCACTGCGGCAGACCCAAGCCCACGGCAGGCCCCGCGCAGCCGGGGTTTCAAGCCCTGCTGGCGCTGGCCGAAACCAAACGCGCGGCGGTCAAACTTTCGGGCTTTAACAAATGCTCGGTGCAGCACTACCCTTGGTTAGATGCCCAGCCCTTTGTCGATGAGCTGATGCAAGCCTACCCGCCGCACCAACTGCTGTGGGCCTCCGACGGGCCCTTCCTCAAAGCGCCCGCCCGCATCGACTACGCGCCGCTGCTCACGCTGTTTGAGCGGCTCGTGCCAGACCCCGCCGCACGCCACGCCATCCAGTGGGAAACGCCCAAGCGCTTGCTGGGGTTTTGACATTGCCCCGACATAAGAAAGCAGGGTACCTTCCTAGAGATGGTCTGCAAAACCCCGTTCGAGGTGCTTTTATTTAAACCCCACACGGTCCAACATTTGCTGCACCTTGATTTGGTTCATGCCCACGGCACTGATCGGAATCAACTCGCTTTTGAAGTTGCCCCCCGTCATCGCTTTAAGGGCGGGGTTGTCTAACTTCATACCTTTGACCACGGGCCACTCGTTATTGCCGTTGGCAAAGTGGTTTTGTGCGTCGGGGCTGACGAGGTATTCCAAAAACTTCACAGCGTTGGCTTGGTTCTTCGAGTAACGCGCCACTGCGCCACCCGCCACGTTCACATGTGTGCCCCAGCTTTGTTGGTTGGGGAACACCACGCCCACGCGTTCGGCTACCGCTTTGTCGGCGGGGTTGGTGGAGCGCATCAAGCGGGCCAAGTAATAGGTGTTGGTCACCGCAATGCCGCACTCGCCGCTGGCCACAGCTTTGATTTGGTCGGTGTCGCCACCTTTGGGCGCGCGGGCCATGTTGTCGACCATGCCTTTGAGCCAAGCTTCAGTTGCAGCGGGTCCGAGGTGCTCAGTCATCGCGCCAAACAGGCTCAGGTTGTAGGGGTGCGAGCCCGAGCGGATGCACAGCTTGCCTTTGTTTTTGGGGTCGGCCAGTTCTTCGTAGGTGTCTACATCCTCACGTTTGACTTTGAGCTTGTCGTACACCACCACGCGGGCGCGGGTTGACAGGCCAAACCAGGCGGTGCTGCCGTCATCGGTAGGCTTGGCGCGTAGCTGTGTGGGCACTGCGGCATCCAAGGTTTTGGACTTAATGGGCATGAACATGCCATCGACTTCGCCCTTCCACAAACGCGCCGCGTCCACCAGCAAGATCACGTCGGCAGGCGATGCGCTGCCTTCCGCTTTCAGGCGGGCGATGATGCCTGCGTCGTCCGAGTCCACGCGGTTGATTTTGATCCCCGTGGCTTTGGTGAAGTCGCTGTACAGCGCTTCGTCGGTGGGGTAATGGCGGGCGGAGTACAGGTTGAGGACCAGGTCGTTGGCCAAGGCCGATGCGCTCAGCAAGCCAGAGAACACGGCGGACATCGCCAACGACAAAACAGCAAGGGTGCGACGCACGATAGAACTCCAAGTAGAAAATCTTGGAAGCAGTATACATCAAATGCGAATCGTTCTCATTTGCTTTTGCTCACCTCCCCCGCACCGTCGTGTCGCCATCTGCTAACGCATCAGCTGCGCCGCAGCGTACGACTGAGCAAAATCACGGGCAACAAGCCCACCATCACCAAGGCCAGAGAGGGTAATGCGGCCTCGCCCAAGCGCTCGTCGCGTGCCAGTTGGTAAGCCATCACGGCCAAGGTGTCGGTGTTAAAGGGGCGCAGCACCAAGGTGGCGGGCAGCTCTTTCATCACATCGACCAGCACCAGCAGGGTGGCGGCGGCTACAGGTTTTTTCAGCAAGGGCCAATGCACACGGCGCACCAGCGAAAAGCCAGACGTGCCCAGCATGCGTGCGCTGTCGTCCAGCGAAGCGGGTACCCGCGCATAACCGCTTTGTACCGATTGCAATGCCACAGCGACAAAGCGCACCAAATAAGCCCATACCAAGCCCAACACCGTGGCGGTGAGCCAAAAGCCCACGCCTGATTGCGGCCAAGTGGCTTGCATCCAGCCCACAGGCAACAGCAAGCCCACCACGATCACAGCGCCCGGCACGGCATAGCCCAAACTCACCACACCCATGACTTGGCGCGTCAGCCAATTCGGATGCAAGCGCGCCTGCGCAGCCAGCAACAAAGCCGCGACTACGGCGAGCAACGCCGTCATGCCGCCCAGCGACAAACTGGTGATAGACCACTGCACAAAGCGCACCCAAGGCAAAGCCAACGCGCCATCACCTTGCAGCAAAGCGCGCAACATAAAGAGCACAGGCAAGACAAAACCGCACAACACGGGCAACACGCAAAGCGTCCACACAAAAGCGGCGGATAGACCATGTAGCTTCATAGGCTGCGATTCACTGCCGTGGCGATCAACGCGGGCGCTGGAAAAACGCAAACGCGACTGGGCACGCTGCTCGGCAGCCAACAACACAAGCACCATGAGCAAAAGCAAAGTGGCCAACTGCGCCGCCGCTATGCGGTTGTCCATCACCAACCAAGCTTTGTAGATGCCAGCGGTGAAGGTTTGGATGCCAAAGTAGCTCGATACACCAAAGTCAGCCAGTGTTTCCATCAAGGCCAAGGTCGTGCCTGCGGCAATGGCAGGGCGCGCCAGAGGCAAAGCCACGCGCAGGATGCGTCTAGGCAACGGCGCGCCTAGCAAGCGTGCGGCTTCCATCAAGTGGTTGGCACGTTCAGACAGCGCGGTACGCGCTAGCAAATACACATAGGGGTAGAGCGCGAGAGTGAACACACATGCGGCGCCCCACACATTGCGTATTTCGGGGAACACACGCCCTTCAAACCCAAACGCCGCGCGAATTTGGGTTTGCAGTGGGCCGCTGAATTGCAAATAGTCAGTGTAGGCATAGGCCACCACGTAGGCGGGCATGGCCAGTGGCAAGAGCAGCGCCCACTCCAAGCTGCGACGCATGGGAAAGTCAAACAGCGTCACCGCAGCGGCAGACACAGTGCCCATGCTGATCACGCCCACACTGACCAGCGCACAGAGCAAGAGCGATGTGCCCGCGTAGTCGGGTAATACCGTGCGGGCCATCTCGGCCAAGATGCTGGCCGAGGCAGCGTTCCATTGCGCCCATGAGAACAGCACTGTCAACACAGGCAATGCCAACAGCAATGCCAGCACGACCAAGAGACAGCGGAGAAACAAGCGAGCGCTAAAAACCATGCGGCATTGTAGGTAGCCGCACAGCGCGCAGCGGTAAGTGCCGTCTCTACAATGGCCGCATGTTTTTAGATGTCGCCCAGCTCTCCGTTAGCTATCCCGAACGCAGCCGTCCCTCGGTCGATCGCGTCACCTTGGGCTTGCGTGCTGGCGACATGGGTGTGCTCATTGGCCCGTCTGGCTGTGGCAAAACCACTTTGCTGCGTGCTGTGGCTGGTTTGGAGCGTGCCAGTGCAGGAGAAATTCGCTTAGCCCAAGCCGTTGTCAGCAGCGCCCATGTTCATCTCGCACCTGAGGCACGTCGCATCGGCATGGTGTTTCAAGACTATGCCCTGTTCCCCCATTTGAGCGTTCAAGACAACGTGAGTTTTGGCCTGTACAAGCAACCGCGTGCTGAGCGTGAAGCCCGTGTACGTGATGTGTTGACACTGGTTGGATTAGCCAGCAGTGCGCAGCGCCATCCGCATGAGTTGTCGGGGGGCCAGCAGCAGCGTGTCGCCTTAGCCCGAGCATTAGCGCCAAAGCCACAGTTGCTTTTACTTGACGAACCCTTTTCAAACCTTGACGTGGAGTTGCGCGAACGCTTGGCTTTAGAAGTGCGTGGCATTTTGAAAGAAGCACAAACCACGGCCTTGTTTGTGACACACGACCAAATGGAAGCCTTTGCCATTGGTGATGTGATTGGGGTCATGTCTGAAGGTCGCCTACACCAGTGGGACGATGCCTACACGCTCTACAACCGTCCTGCCACGCGCTTTGTCGCCTAGTTCATTGGTCACGGCGTGTTAACACCAGCCACGTTGCGCGAGGTGAACAACCAGGTCGTGGTGCGCACCCCCATGGGCGACTTGACCGATGTCGCCGAATGCCCGCTGCCGTGCACCTTTGCCGCGGGCGAGTGTGATGTGTTGCTGCGTGCGGACGATATCGTGCATGACGACGATGCGCCCGTCAAAGCCCAGATCATTCGCAAAGCATTTCGTGGCTCAGAGTTTTTGTACACCTTACGACTCAAAACAGGCGAGACGGTGATGGCGCACGTGCCCAGCCATCATGACCATGTGGTGGGTGAGTGGATTGGCATTCGTGCCGAAGTCGATCATGTGGTCACCTTCAACCGCTCATGCCCCATGAACGGTGGCGGCTTGTGCAACATGCCTTGTACGTAAAGCCTTTTTAGGGCACTTTTCAAACACCCACCCGCCTGCAAGTCTTATCCGTATTGACCTACAGGCTAGACTGGCCTGCAAGCCAATCAAAATAAGGCTTGCGGGCAAGGTGGTTGATAAAAAAGAGCTGGAATTTTGCTGCTGGAGCCTTCTTTGCAGGCAGCATCGGCGCTTGAATATACTACGGTATATACCAGCAAGGAGTTAGAGATGCTTCACACCGCCAAATTGTTCACCAACGGTCGCAGCCAAGCCGTGCGCTTACCTGCGGCGTATCGGTTCGACAGCAAAGAAGTCTTTATCCGCAAAGACCCCGTCACCTCCGATGTGATTTTGTCGCGCCGCCCCAGCGACTGGACTGGTTTTTTAGCGGCCACGCAAAACGCCGCCATCCCGAACGATTTTCTAAGCGCAACCGAGCGCCTCAAGCACGGCCACGCCAAAGCGCCCCAGCGCGATCCATTTGCATCCGCCTCATGACCACTTGCTACTTGCTCGACACCAACACGGTCAGCCACCTCATCAAGCGTCATCCGCTGGCGAGCGCTCGCCTTGTGCAAGTGCCCATGCACAGCATTTGCATTTCAGCCATAACCGCAGGCGAGCTTGCTTTTGGCTTAGCCAAACGCCCCAGCGCCACAGCACTGCATACGGCCGTCGCAGAATTTTTGCGCCGTGTCGATGTTCTACCTTGGGATGATGCTGTCGCACAAACTTACGGGAAGCTACGTGCACAACTCCAAGCCAGTGGCACCCCTTTAGCCCCACTCGATACGCAAATTGCCGCACATGCCCTGCACAAAAAAGCCGTTTTAGTCACGAGTGACAAAGCCTTCTCACTCATCAAAGGTCTCGCCTACGAGGACTGGACGGCGGATTGAGGTTGTTTTAAAGCCTTTTTAGGGCACTTTTCAAACACCCACCCGCCTGCAAGCCTTATCCGTATTGACCTACAGGCTAGACTGGCCTGCAAGCCAATCAACATAAGGTCTGCGGGCAGGGTGGTTGATAAAAAAGAGCTGAAATTTTGCTGCTGGAGCCTTCTTTGCAGGCAGCACTTGGTGCTTGAATATGCCAACAAGGGGTTGGGAATGCTTCGCATCTGACACCCTAATCACGACAAAAATGATACTGAGTAAATTTACTCAATATAATTTCACGACTATGGCATTCCAAAGATCACAAGTTCAAACGTTGCAAGCTCGGGTGCAAGAGACCCCTCGCTTCATCACCATCGTTGCGGGGCCTCGCCAAGTTGGCAAGACCACGCTGGTCAAGCAAGCGTTAAGCGGCATAGCGCATCTCTTTGTCTCTGTAGACCCCGACGGAAACCCAGCTGCGAGTAGGTGGGGTGACACAGCTTTCGCACAAACAGCGGACGATACCGAAGCGCTGGATGGCAGCCCACGCAATGCCGCGTGGCTCATTCACACGTGGCGAACAGCGCGTGCCCGTTGCCTAGCGCACCATGAAAAGCAGCCTGAGCGTCCTTTCGTTTTTGTGCTGGACGAGATTCAAAAAATCCCGAATTGGCCTAACACCGTCAAAGGGCTATGGGATGCAGACCGTGCGCAAAGTCTGCCGATGCATGTGGTTTTGTTGGGTAGCTCCCCACTGCTGATTCAAAAAGGGCTGACGGAAAGCTTGATGGGGCGCTATGAGTTGATTCGTGCCACGCACTGGTCGTTCGAGGAAATGCACCAAGCCTTTGACTTCACGCTGGATGAGTACATCTATTTTGGCGGTTACCCGGGCAATGCCACGTTGATACGCGACGAAGAGCGCTGGCGCAATATCGTATTAGGAACTTTCGTGCAACCTAGCATCGAGACCGATGTTCTGCAAATGGCGCGTGTCGATAAGCCTGCACTGCTGAGACAACTCTTTAACTTGGGCGCACGCTACTCGGGCCAAATTTTGGCGCTGGGCAAAGTCAAAGGCCAATTACAGGACGCGGGTAACGAGACCACACTGGCTGGCTATTTGGACTTGTTGGGCCATGCAGGCTTATTGGCAGGCCTGCAAAAGTACCACGTAGGGGCTGCACGCAAGCGTGCTTCAGCCCCCAAGTTCAACGTGCTCAACACCGCCCTCATGTCCAGCGCCACGCCTTACAGCTTCAGCCAAGCCAAAGCAGATCGCAGTTATTGGGGGCGCTTGGTGGAGAGTTGCATAGGGGCGCACTTGTGCAATAGCGCCAAGTTGAATGAAGAGGTGAGCTACTGGCGCGAGAGTCCGCACGAAGTGGATTTCGTCATCAACGATGCTTTGCGCTGCACCGCGATCGAAGTCAAAAGCGGCACGAGCATTGGATCGTTAGGTGGCATGGACGCTTTTGCAAAACAACACGACGGCAGTCGAAAGCTATTGGTGGGTACGGGTGGGGTTAGCTTGATCGAGTTTTTGTCTTACCCCCTCACGCATTGGCTGGAGGCGCAGGATGCTTGACATCGCGCGCACCGTGCAGGAGCGACAAGCTGACGGAACGCTCTCAGAATCCAAGCCATTGTGGGATTACCAAGATGTAAGGGCATGGGTGCTGCTGGGCGACCCCGGCGCGGGAAAAACCACGACCTTTCAAGCGCTCGCCCAGGCACACGGCCACAAGCCTGTGACTGCCAGAGACTTTATCGAATTGGCGCCGCCGCCCAACGGCTACCCCACACCCATCTTCATAGATGGCCTAGACGAATACACCGCTGGAGCGGGGAGTGGATTTACCGCAATAGGTTGCATTCGCAGCCGTTTGCAAGAGTTAGGAACACCGCCATTTCGGCTTTCCTGCCGTGAAGCGGATTGGCGCGGCAGCACGGACAGCGAGGCGCTACAGCAACTGGTGGGTGAACCGTCGTTTGCAGAGCTGCATCTCGAACCACTGAACGACACGCAAGTTTTGCAATTGACCGCTCACTGGTTTGGGTCTAATGAAGCTGATGCGCACAGTTTCATGCTGGAGGCAAGGCGCAAGGACTTGGGGGGCTTACTTACCAACCCACAAACACTGCGCTTGCTGATTGATGCTGTGGGTAGCAAAACCAGCGACTGGCCTGACAGCAAAAAACAAATCTATGAAAAAGCCTGTGCCAAGCTGGTGCGTGAGCAAAACAAAAGCCACCTCGCTGCACAGCGCGATAGCGCATGCACAGACCTTCAATTACTCGATGCCGCAGGCTACTTGTGCGCGGTGATGTTGTTGTCAGGCAGCACGGCCATCGCTCTGCAACGCCAAGTAGAAGAACAGCCCCATGTGGTGGTACTCAATGCGCTAGTGATGAAAGATGAATCACCAACGCTGCAAAGCTGCCGTGACGCACTGCACACCAACCTCTTTGTAGGTGATGGCAAGGGCAACCACGCCCCGATTCACCGTACCGTTGCAGAGTACTTGGGGGCGCAGTACCTGGCCCAGCGCATCCAAGCAGGTCTGCCAGCAAACCGAGTACTCGCCCTGCTGCAAGGTGGCGATGCTGGCGTGGTGCCAGAAATGCGCGGACTTCACGCTTGGTTAGCCGTGGTGGCGCATGGCACGCTGCGTCAAACATTGATCGACCACGACCCGCTCGGGCTGGTACTGCATGGCGATGTCCAGATGTTCTGCGTCCCTGAAAAGACGCGCATTCTCTTGGCCTTGCAGCAAGAAGCCAAGCGCTACGCGCACTTTCGCTATCAAAACTGGACGAGTCGTCCGTTTGGCGCACTCGCAACCCAAGACATGCAAGATACATTCAAGGCTTGGCTGCAAACACCAGACCGCAGCCAAACGCATCAAGCTGTGTTGGATTGTGTGGTTGATGCCATGCGCTACGGTTCTCCCATGTCGGACTTAAGCCCAGAGCTAGAGCAGCTAACGGCAGACAACACATGTTGGCCCAGCGTGAGACAAAACGCGCTCACGATACTGTGCCGATATGCGGATGCAAGCAACGATTGGCATGTTGCACAACGCATCTTGCAAGCGGTGCATGACGGCACGCTTGAAGACAAGGGAAACGAACTCTTGGGCATTTTGCTGACGCAGATGTATCCCCGCTGCATCCGTGCACAAGACCTGTGGCGCTATTACAAATTGAGTTCACTGGATTCAACCAACGATTATTGGTTATTTTGGCGACAACTCGCTATAGACACCACACTGCCTAACGATATTCCTGTCTTGATGGAGGCACTACTGGCTACGGATATTCGCTTGCGCTCAGTGGCCGATGAAGATGACCTCTCTGAAATCATCGGCGATTTGCTCTATCGCGCCGTTGTGCATTTTGCAGAGCGCACACCGATAGAGCGGGTCTACGCATGGTTCACGCTAGGACTAGGAGCCCACAGCGACAACCGCTTACCAAGGGACAAGCACGCTGCAATCGCGCAGTGGTTGAGTGAACACTCCCATGTTTACAAGCAATTGGTGGAATACAGTCTGACGCAATTGGAGCGATCTGCCGAGCCTGAGCATCTTTGGCTTTATCGAATACACGTTTTACTCTGTGAGGCTGAGCCTCCGCCAGATGCGGTGCAATGGTATGAGGCACTTGCACAATCGCGCCACGATGCATTTCGCCAACAACTCTTGCGCGAGGTGTTCAGACTGAGAGCGCAGGAAGAAGGTGCTAATGCAGCCCTTGAATGGATGGAGCAGTGGGCCAAGCAACACCCCGCCGATCAAGAGTGGATCACAAAAGGCGTACTGACTTGCACATACCCGCCAGACGAAGTTTATTGGAGCTGGATTAGCAGTGACATCGAACGAAAGAAACAAAAATCCGAAGAAAAAGCAAAGGAGCTTGCCTTCTTGCGAAAAGAACTTCCCAAGCTCACCAGTGATCAAGCCGATTTAGGCTTACTCATCCATGTCGGAGAAGCCTATCTGAATTTTTTCCTAGGCAATCGTGACACAACACCGCGTGAGCGTCTTGAGAAAAAATTGAATGACGACCCTCATTGGGTTGAGTTGGCACTGGCAGGCTTGCGCCACTGCTTGAAGGAGCGTGACGATCTGCCGTCTGTCAGCGACATACTGGACAAACATCTCCATCATCAGCGCTACAACATTGCGATACCTTGCTTGGCGGCGATGCAGCTATTTTGGGACGAGACACCTAACGAGGTTCTACGCATAGTCGAGCCACGGCTCGCACAACTCATTGCTTTTCGCTTAACCAATAACTTTGGCAATACG
>CAZAIW010000045.1:10211-12948 GCA_964485285.1 uncultured Burkholderiaceae bacterium
TCATTGGTGACGGAAAAACCCGATCTTGTCGCCTCGGTCATGCAGCCGCTGATGGTGCGGCAAATTGCTGCCCAAGCCCCCCATGTTGAATGTTTGTACGCCTTGGCACATGACCCCGCCTATGGCGTTATCGCTCAAAAAATCTCTCCTGCACTCATCGATGCCTTGCCCACCAAAGTAAGCAAGGCGATGCGTAACACTTTGCAAGAACTCATCACTTGCTTGCAACGCACCTGCACGCAAGCGCAGCAGCACGATTGGATTGCGGCCAAGCTTGCAAACCCGAAATTAGATGTCGCGCAGCGCGTGTATTGGCTCACCGCTGGTGTGCAAGTTGCGCCTGATGTGTATTTACAGGCTCTGAAAACCTATCTCGGCCAGAGCCAAACTCGTGTAACACATGCGAACGACTTGCTGCGTGCAGTGCGCCAAGATCGCAATCTTCAACGTCCATTGATGCTAGAGGTCAAAGCTTTTTTTATTGAGCTACTCGGCGCACGCTTTACCCCCGCCCATGAGCCAGCGCTGCGAAGTGGCTACATAGTTACTCCAGCAATCGAATCTATGCACTTTGTGCAGCAGCTCATCGCCTCCATGGCCACCGACCCCAGCGACACCGCTCAGGCGATGCTATCGAAACTGCTGGAAAACCCCGCGTTGTCACCTTGGCAGGACAGTTTGAAGCATGCTCTTTATGAACAGCAATTTGCGCGGCGCAAAGCGCTTTTCCGCGCTGCATCCGTCAGTGAAATTTGCAGCACCTTAGCCAACTTGCAACCCGCCAATGCTGCCGACCTACATGCCTTGGTGGTGGATCACCTCCAACAACTTGCGCATGACATACGCCACAGCAATACCAATGACTACACCCAGTACTGGCGGGATGACACGCCCAAGATCGAAAACGATTGCCGCGACGCGCTACTCTCAGACTTGAAAAAACACCTGTCACCGCTGGGCGTGAATGCCGAGCCCGAAGGTGTCTACGCAGACCAAAAGCGTGCCGACATCAAGGTGCTCTACCAAACCATGCAATTGCCTATCGAGATCAAATGCGATTCACACGCTGATCTTTGGACCGCCATTCAAACCCAGCTCATCGCCAAATACAGCCGTGAGCACAGCAGCGATGGCTATGGCATCTACATCGTCTTTTGGTTTGACAAAGCACGACAGCGTAGTCCAGGTGATGGCGGCACCAAACCGAAAACACCACAAGAATTACAACAGCGCCTAGTTGCCACCGTGCCCGCCGAGCTACGCAAAAAAATTGCGGTGCTCGTGATCGACTGCGCCAAGCCGTCCTTCCAAGAAAGCCGCCTAGGGTATTTTTAAAGCCTTTTTAGGGCACTTTTCAAACACCCACCCGCCTGCAAGCCTTATCCGTATTGACCTACAGGCTAGACTGGCCTGCAAGCCAATCAGAATAAGGGCTGCGGGTAGGGTGGCAATGCAAATTAGCCCAAACTCAGCATATGCCCGACCCGCGCATCCCCCTTGCCCGCCAGCACCTGCTGGTAGACCTCGGACACGGCCTGCGGCCCGCTGCGGTATTGGCTTTGCAGCCAAGGCGGGTTGGACTGGGCGGCGGTTTTTGTGAAGCCTTGCCACGCTTGCACCATGCGCTGGCCAAACGCCACGCTGCCCCACTCTTCGGTGCGTTTTTTGACTTGCGCCGGCGCAAAGAACAGTATCGGTTTAACGCCTGCCAAGTCTTTGGCTGACCCTAAATGATCCACGTGCGTGCCACCAATCGAGCAGCTGTATTTGAGGTTGTGAAAGCCCGCATGGATGTTACGCCGCAAGGCAGCATTGCCCGCAAAGTCAACGTAGACAAGGCTTGTGGCTGCATCCAGTTTGGCTAACTCGTCATACACCAGCACTTGGTCGTAGCAGCCCAGGCTCTCGCAAAACGCTAGGTTGGCGGCGGAGGTCAGGCCGATGACTTTGATGCTGCCGCGCTTTTTCATCTCGTGCGCGGTGCCGTAGGCGGTTTTGCTCGATGCGCTGGAGAGCAGTGCTGCGCTCGCGCCAAAAAATTGGTTGTCGGCCAAGAAGTCGTCGATCAGCCACGAGGTGATAAAGAGCGGGCGCAGCAGGGCTTGGATGTCTTCGGTTGCTGGGTTCGAGCTGTCGTAAAACGGATCGGATGCGCAGTTGATGTATTGGTTGTAGACCGGATGCAGCGCGGCTCTGTGGACGGCACCATCGGAAAAGCCGCGCGGGCTGGTTCGAGTGGGCTGCACCACCACGTCGGTGGACATGGGGTAGTAGCCGTAAAAGCGCTCGCCAACGGGTACATCGGCATGCGCCGATTCGCTCACCGTGCCAAAACCCCAGACGGGGATGATGCCCCAGCCCAGAGCTGCGTCCGCTTGGCTGGTCGGGAAGAACTGCCAATAGTTCATCGCGTCGCCAAACGCGGCGTAGGTGATGTTGTTGCTGGTCAGGGCGAAGCGGTCAACGCGAAGGCGGACTTCGCCTGTCGCCAGCGGTTGCTGCGCCGTGGTTTGCATCCGCGCTGTGGCGAGTTCAGATTTTTTAACTTGAAGGGTGGTGGGCATGGTGATCCGTCTCAAAATGTTGATTGAAAAGCAAGTCAAGATGATTCTAGGGATAAACGCCGAAATCGTCATTGTTGTTTACTTCTTGCCATGACCCTAAGCTTGCGGGGCATCATCAATATGCACGACCCAGAGCAAACACAGCTACAGCGTAGCGCCCAATGTTTTAGATC
>CAZAIW010000046.1:0-4363 GCA_964485285.1 uncultured Burkholderiaceae bacterium
TCCAGCGTCTCGCGGTCCTGGGTTTTCTCGTTCATGCCGTCCACGCCCACTTCCAAGCCGCGCAGGGCTTTTTGGAACGACTCTTGGAACGTGCGCCCCATGGCCATGACTTCGCCCACGCTCTTCATTTGGGTGGTCAGGCGGTCGTCGGCAGCAGGGAACTTTTCAAACGCAAAGCGCGGGATTTTGGTGACCACGTAGTCGATCGACGGCTCAAACGAGGCCGGTGTTTGCCCGCCCGTGATGTCGTTCTTCAGTTCATCCAAGGTATATCCCACCGCCAGCTTGGCCGCGATCTTGGCAATCGGAAAGCCTGTCGCTTTGCTGGCCAGCGCCGAGGAGCGCGACACGCGCGGATTCATCTCAATGACCACCATGCGCCCATCTTGGGGGTTGATAGCAAACTGTACATTGCTGCCGCCCGTGTCCACGCCAATTTCTCGTAGCACGGCAAGAGAAGCGTTACGCAGAATTTGGTACTCTTTGTCGGTGAGTGTTTGCGCGGGTGCCACAGTGATCGAGTCGCCCGTGTGCACACCCATGGGGTCTAGGTTTTCAATCGAGCACACGATGATGCAGTTGTCGGCTTTGTCGCGTACCACTTCCATCTCGTATTCCTTCCAACCCAAAAGCGACTCTTCGATGAGCAGCTCGTGGGTGGGCGAAGCCTCTAAGCCGCGCTTGCAAATGGTTTCAAACTCATCCAAGTTGTAGGCAATGCCCCCACCCGTTCCGCCCAGCGTAAAGCTGGGGCGAATCACGGTGGGGAAGCCCATTTGCTTTTGTACTGCCCACGCCTCGTCCATGCTGTGCGCAATGCCAGAGCGAGCTGAACCCAGTCCAATTTTTGTCATCGCATCCTTGAATTTGAGGCGGTCTTCCGCTTTGTCAATTGCTTCGGGCGTAGCACCAATCAGCTCGACTGGTTTGCCAGTTGCGGCGCCCGTGTATTTGTCTAAAACGCCGTTGCGCCAAAGATCGAGCGCACAGTTCAGCGCGGTTTGTCCGCCCATCGTCGGGAGAATCGCATCGGGGCGCTCTTTCGCGATGATTTTTTCAACCGTCTGCCAAGTAATTGGCTCGATGTAAGTGACATCCGCCGTAGCGGGGTCGGTCATGATGGTGGCGGGGTTGCTGTTGATCAGCACCACGCGCAAGCCCTCTTCGCGTAAGGCTTTGCAGGCTTGCACCCCGGAGTAGTCGAATTCACAAGCCTGCCCAATGATGATGGGCCCCGCGCCAATGATGAGGATGGTTTTAAGGTCGGTTCTTTTCATTTTTTATTGATTCCTCATAAGGCTGACAAACTGATCAAACAACGTGCCAATATCCTGCGGCCCTGGGCTAGCTTCGGGGTGACCTTGAAAGCTGAAGGCTGGTGCATCGGTGCGTTTGATGCCTTGTAGCGTGCCATCAAACAGGCTGATATGCGTGGGTTTGAGGTTATCGGGCAGGGTTGTTTCGTCTACCGCAAAGCCGTGGTTTTGGCTGGTGATGGCGACGTGACCTGTGGTCACATCTTTCACCGGGTGATTCGCACCATGATGACCGAACTTCATCTTGAATGTTTTGGCTCCGCTGGCCAGCGCCATGATTTGATGCCCTAGGCAAATGCCAAACAGTGGGATGCCTTTGACCATCAAGGCTTGGGCAGCTTCTATGGCGTAGGTGCAGGGCTCTGGATCGCCTGGGCCGTTGCTGAGGAACACACCGTTGGGGTTCATGGCTAGGACTTCTGCGGCAGGGGTTTGGGCTGGGACTACGGTGACGCGGCAGCCACGGCTGACCAGCATTCGCAGGATGTTTTGTTTGACACCGAAGTCGTAGGCTATGACGTGGTGTCCCGCTTCGGATAAGGCTCTCAAATGGGGGTCAGTCCCTAATTTCGTATCGGCGCTGCTGGTCTCGGGAGACTTTGCTAGGCCTGAATTAGGGACAGACCCCAATTTAAGAGCTTGCTCTGATTCCAATTTCCACTCTGCCTGCGTCCACTCATAAGCGGTTTTGGTGCTGACGACTTTGGCTAAATCCAGCCCCGTCATGCTGGGCGCGGCTTTGGCCAGAGCAACCGCTTGGTCAATGTGAGTCTGCGTGACCGTGTCCCCGATCGCTAATCCGACGATGCAGCCGTTTTGTGCACCGTGTGCACGCAGATGGCGCGTGAGTTGGCGAGTGTCAATGTTGGCGATGGCAATGGTGTGGTTGGCCTTGAGGTACGCGCCCAAACTGTGCGTGCTCCTAAAGTTGGAAGCCAACAGTGGCAAGTCTTTGATGACCAGACCTGCGGCATGTACTTGGCTGGACTCAACGTCCTGCGGATTGGTGCCGTAGCTGCCGATGTGTGGATAGGTTAGCGTGACGATTTGTTGGCAGTAGCTGGGGTCGGTCAAAATTTCTTGGTAGCCCGTCATCGAGGTATTGAAGACGACTTCGCCAACGGTATGTCCTGCGTCACCAATGGATTGACCGATAAAAACGGTGCCGTCGGCAAGTGCTAACAGAGCGGGTGGATGCTTGGGAGCCAGTAGGGTGGCGAGCGCTGCGTGAGCCTGCGCGGGTACGGATGAGGGGGTGGGTGCTTGGGCGCTGGCGTGAGGGGGCGTTGATGGCATCAGTGAACTCCAAAAAGAGTGCGGCCGGCCTTGCGTGTCACGCCCTTTTGCTGCTGCCTTGGCGGGCAGTGCGCTCGGTTGTGTACGAGGCGCAAAAGAGAAATCTGCTGGTGTTTGATTTTTAGTTGATCCGCATGGCGAGCGGTTAAACAGCTAAAAGGAGAGTCTAGCGTCGTGCCGTTTTCGCGTGTATACAAAGGGCAAAAGCGACATGGAATTTTGCAGGTCGCGCTTAAAGCTTTAAAAAGTGCGTGCGGTAATGCGCCAGCTCTTCAATCGACTCGTGCACATCGGCAAGCGCCGTGTGCTTTTGCGCTTTTTTAAAGGCCTCTTTAACGGCGGGTGCCCAGCGTGCGGCAAGCTCTTTTAAGGTGCTGACATCAATGTTGCGGTAATGAAAGTAGTCGTCCAACTTGGGCATGTATTTGACCAAGAAGCGCCTGTCTTGGCTGATGGTGTTTCCGCAGCAAGGTGACTTGCCTTTGCTCACGTATTTGCCAATAAATTTGAGTAGCTGCGCCTGCGCCTCTTCTTCGGTGATGGTGGAGGTTTTGACTTTGTCGATCAGTCCGCTTTTTTTGTGCGTGCCTTGGTTCCACTTGTCCATCTTGCCCAGTAACTCATCGGATTGATGGATGACGAAGACCGGGCCATCGACGCGCACGGCAAGGTCAGGGCTGGTGATGACGATGGCTATCTCGATGATGCGTTCACGCTCGGGGTCTAGTCCCGTCATTTCGCAATCGAGCCAGACTAAGTTTTGATCGGACTTTTTGAGCAAAGGTGCGTCGGTGCTGGCCGCGCGGGGTAGATGGGTGTGGGCTTGATGGATGTCCGGCGTGTGGGGGTGAGCAGTTGGAGTCATGGGGGTGATTAAACCCCAAGATGCTGCGCCAAGAGCTCTGGCTGCGCTAGCAAGCGCGGCGTGGTGTCGTCAAATACCACGTGCCCTTTGACCAAGATGACGTTGCGGTCAGTCATTTGCGTCACGTGTTGCCAATTTTTATCGACGATCACCGAGCTAATGCCGCTGTCCTTAATCACGCTGCAGATGCGCCAAATCTCACGGGCAATCAGCGGTGCCAGTCCCTCGGTCGCTTCATCCAGAATCAGAACATCGGGATTGGTCATCAGCGCTCGGCCTATGGTGAGCATTTGCTGCTCGCCCCCTGATAGTTGCTGTCCGCCATGGCGCAGCCGCTCTTGGAGGCGTGGGAAGGTGGCCAGCACCTTGTCTAAATGCCAGTCTTGCCCGGCCTTGGCGCGGGCGATGGCGGTAGCGCTTGTACCAGCGCGAGCGGCCATGGTTAAGTTTTCTAAAACGCTGAGGTTGCCAAAAATGCCGCGTCCCTCGGGCACGTAAGCGATACCTTTTTGCGCGATGCGGTAGGGTGGTGTCTGCATCGCGTTTTCGCCCATCACTTCAATTTGACCTGTGACGTGTCCGGTTGGCGTTCTGATGAGCCCCATGATGGATTTGAGCAAGGTACTTTTGCCCATGCCGTTGCGGCCCATCAAGCCAATGGTCTGGCCGCGCTGCACACAAAAATCGATGTCGTGCAAGATGTGGCTTGCACCATAAAAAGTGTTCAGGTTCGCAACGCGAATTAGGCACTCTTTGGCGGGCTCATTGGGCGCATTTTTACCAAGGCCACTGCCCCGCAAGCCTTTATACATGGTCTTCTCCAAGGTAAGCGGCCTGCACGCCTTGATCTGCACGGATTGCAGCCGGGGTGCCTGTTGCAATCACG
>CAZAIW010000046.1:4373-6553 GCA_964485285.1 uncultured Burkholderiaceae bacterium
CCCATCCACCATCACGGTGAGCACATCGGCCAGCGCAAACACGGCATCCATGTCGTGCTCGACTAGTAGCATGGCGTGATTTGCCTTGAGGCTGCGCAGCAGCTCGATCATGCGCTGGGCTTCCTCTTGTCCCATACCGGCGAGCGGCTCATCTAGCAGTAGCACGCGCGGTTGGTTGGCTAAACACATGGCGATCTCTAGCTGACGCTGCTCGCCGTGGCTCATGTTGGCTGCTGTGGTGTGCGTGCGTGCCGAAAGCTGCGCCAGCTCAATCGCGGCTTGGGTACGCGCTGAGTCAAAGTGAGCAGCCAGTCGCACGTTTTCCCAGACGCTCAAGGGGAGAAAAACATTGGTTTTTTGGAAGCTGCGCGACAGCCCTAGATGCGCCATTTGTTCGACACTTTTTTGCGTCATGTCCGCGCCCAGTAACTCCACATGCCCCGAGGTCAAAGGCAAATCGCCCGAGAGCAAGTTGGTCAGCGTTGATTTGCCAGCTCCGTTGGGGCCAATCACGGCATGAATTTCCCCTTGGTGGAGTTCAAGCGAGACATCGCTCACAGCGGTTAAGCCACCAAAGCGTTTGGTCAGGTGTTGGGCGCGTAGTAGAGGTTTAGTCATGTCGGCGCACCCACAGCCCCATCAAACCGCGCGGCGCAAACATCACAACCAGCACGATAAACGTTCCCATCCAAAGCTGCCAATGTTTGCCCCAATCATTCGGTAAATCTTTGAAGAGAGATAGCAGTAACTCAAAGCTGAAAGCCCCCACGATGGCACCCGCAAAGTTGCCCATGCCGCCCAGCACCAGCATCATGATGGTGGAGGCGCTCATATGAAATCCCATCAGCTCAGGGTTGACAAAGCCGCTTTGTGCGCCGTGCAAATAACCCGCCAAACCCGCTAAACCGCCCGCTAGCGTGAAGGCACCGAGCTTGTAGCGAAAGGTACGGTATCCCATGGCACGCATCCGGTGCTCGTTGATGCGGATGCCCGCAAGGCTGCGTCCGATGCGGCTGTGCAGCAAATAGCGCAAAAACCAGTAGGCCAGTAGCATCAGCGCCAGTGTGACGTAGTAGAAGTGATTTTTATTGTCCAAATCAAAGAGCTGGAGGGTGCCTAGTTGTGCGCTGGGTTTGAAGTTGATATAGAGCCCATCGGAGCCGCCCAACATCTTGTTATCAAAAAACAAAAAGTACACCATTTGCGCAAATGCCATGGTCACCATGATGAAGTAAATGCCGTGCGTACGCACAACAAAAAAACCAATCACCAGCGCCGCAAGGCTAGAGACCAGCACCGCCAAGGGGAGCGTCCACCACAGGCTGACCGCCTCGCCTTGCGGTGTGAGGAAGGCCAGCGCATAACCTGCCAGACCAAAGTAAGCGGCGTGCCCCAGTGAGACCAGTCCGGTGACCCCTTGCAGCAGATCAAGGCTCATGGCGAAGATGGCGACGATCATCATGCGGGTGACCATCTCTTTGTAAAAGTCACTGCCCACAAGTGGAAAAGCCATCAGCGCAAGCACCGCCACCGCTAAGGTGATCTGTAAGCTCTTAGGTAATTTTTCTAAGTTGGTTTTGACCGTGCTCATGCTTTAAACAGACCCTCGGGTTTCCATAAAAGCACAGCCGCCATCAGCATGTAGACCAGCATGCCAGATACGCTGGGCAGTAGCACCTTACCAAACGTATCGACCAGCCCAACCAGTAGCGCTGCAATTAACGCCCCGCGTACCGAACCAATCCCACCAATGACCACCACCACAAAGCAGATGATGAGGACGCTAGCGCCCATGTTGGGGTAAACGCTGGCGATGGGCGCGGCGATCATGCCGGCAATGGCGGCCAGCGCCACACCCAGCGAAAACACCAGTGCATGAATGAGTTTGATGTTCACGCCCAAGGCCTCCGCCATGGCTGAGTTAAAGGCTCCGGCCCGAATCTTCATCCCCCATTTTGTTTTGCTGATAAACCCATAAAGCCCCAGCGCCAAGGCGATGCAAACACCAGAGACAAACAAACGGTACACAGGGTAGGACAGCGTCTCAGTCAGCGGCACGGCTCCGGAAAGCGCTTGCGGGATGGTCACGCCGTGGACATCGTCGCCCCAAGTGAGGGAGCGCAGCTCTTCAAAGATGTAGATCAGTCCAAACGTCAACAGCACCTGATCTAAATGATCGC
>CAZAIW010000046.1:6563-12826 GCA_964485285.1 uncultured Burkholderiaceae bacterium
ATGAATAAAATCCACTCTAAAAAAAGGACAAAGATGATGGACAGTGCGGTGCCAACCACGATAGCCAGTGTGAGACTTCCCAGTTGAGCGGCAAGCCAATACGCCAAGTAAGCGCCCAGCATGTAAAAACTGCCATGCGCTAAGTTGACAACGCCCATGATGCCAAAGATCAGCGTTAAGCCCGCAGCCAGCATAAACAGCAAGAGGCCGTATTGAACGCTGTTGAGTAGCTGTATCAAAAATGTTGCTAAATCCACGGCGGTGCTCGTCTTTCCTTAGGACGCAGACATCTTGCAACCCGTGCCCGGGTCAGCCAGTGCTTTGATGGCCAGCCCCTGCACCTTGTTCTCACCGTTTTTGACGACGCGCAGGTAAATGTCTTGTACCGGGTTGTGCGATGCGCTCATCTTCCATGTGCCGCGTGGGCTGTCAATGATCGCTGCCTCCATCGCCTTGTAGAGTGCCGCTTTTTTGCTCCAGTCTCCGCCAACGGCAGCTGCGCCTTTGGCGAGTAAGTAGGCCGTGTCATAGCCTTGCACGGCATAGACATCGGGCTGCATTTTGAACATCTTGGCGTAAGCGAGCCTGAACGTCCGGTTGCGCGGCGTATCGAGCGAGTCGCTGTAATGCATGGTGGTGACCACGCCTTCGGCGGCGGCTCCTGCGGCTTCTAGCGTACCTTCCGTCAGAGTGCCGGCACCGTAGAGTGGAATTTTGTTTTTAAGTCCCGATGCGGCGTAGTCTTTCATAAACTTGGCGGCACCCGCACCGGCAAAAAAGCACGCCACCGCGTCAGGTTTGAGCGCGGCAATTTCCGTCAGCAGTGCCTGAAATTCCACGCTAGGAAACGGTGCCCACAGCTCTTTCACAATCGTGCCGCCTTGCGGGACAAAGCCCTCTTTAAAACCCTCCAGCATCTCTTCGCCAGCGGTGTATTTCCAAGAAATCCAAACCACTTTTTTCAGTTTTTTAGCCAGTAAAGCTGCGCCTAGCGCCCGTGTTTGTTGGTAGCTGGTGTAGGAGGTGCGAAAGATATTGGGCGCACACAGTGCGCGCGTGGCGGCGTGCAGTGCGGCGGTAGGAATGATGGAGAGCACACCGCTGTCGCGTGCCACTTTTTGGATGCCAAGCTGCACACCCGAATGCACCGAGCCAACCAGCACATCGACCTTATCGCGCTGCACCAGCTTGTTGGCATTTTCGATAGCCTTGGCGGGTTCGGATTCGTCGTCCACTTTGAAGAACTCGACCCCGCGTCCGCCAATGGTGTTGCCTAGCTCCGCAAGTCCAAGGTGCAAGCCGTTCTCAATGGCGATGCCTAGCTGCGCAAATGTGCCGGTATAGGGCAACATCAAACCAATCCGAAGTTTGGGCGCTGTTTGTGCTTGGGACAGCAAGGGGAGCAGGCCACCAACAGTGGCGCTTGTGAACGAAAAAGTAGAAGCGAGAAGTCGCCTGCGTGTAGAAGTCATAGGTCAAGCCATCATCAAAAAAATAAGGCGCACCTCACGGAGCGTGAGGCAGCGCGCACCGAAAGGGGCACAAAGCGGAACAGGGTGCGTGAAGAAATTAAGCTAATTTACAGCCAGCGCCCGAATCAGATAGCGCTTTTGCTGCGATACCCAAGACCTTATTTTCTTTGTTTTTCACCACACGCAAATAGATGTCTTGCACCGGGTTATGGGCGGCGCTCATCGTCCATTTGCCGCGTGGGCTATCGATGACGGCACCTTGCAGCGCTTTATAGAGTGCAGACTTGTTCGTCAAGTCGCCTTTGACGGCATTCGCGCCTTGAATCAATAAAAGCCCCGTGTCGTAGCCTTGCACGGCATACACGTCGGGTTGGAGTTTGAATTGTTTGGCGTAGGCGAGACGAAACGCTTTGTTTTTAGGCGTATCGAGTGAGTCGCTGTAGTGCAGCGTGGTGATGACACCTTCGGCGGCAGCGCCAGCTGCGTCGAGTACGCCCTCGGTCAGAAAGCCTGAACCATAGAGCGGAATTTTCCCTTGCAAACCTGCGGCTGCGTAGTCTTTCAAAAACTTAACAGCGCCGCCACCGGCAAAAAAGCAGGCAACTGCATCGGGTTTGAGTGCAGCGATCTCGGTGAGCAGTGCTTGGAATTCGACATTGGGAAATGGCAAACCCAGCTCTTTGACGATGGTGCCACCGCCGGCGGCGTAGCCTTCTTTGAAGCCTTCAAACGCCTCATCACCAGCGGCGTATTTCCACGTGATCCATACCACTCGCTTGTGTCCTTTTTCGGCCACCACCTTGCCCAGCGCCTTTGTAGGCTGAGCATTGGTGAATGAGGTACGGTAGACATTTAAGGCGCACAGCGAGCGCGTCGCAGCATGAACGCCAGCGTTGGGAATGAGGCTCAGCACACCGCTATCACGAGCCACCTTTTGGATGCCCATCTGTACGCCCGAGTGAACCGTACCAATGATGACATCGACCTTATCGCGCTGCACCAGTTTGTTGGCGTTTTCAATGCCCTTGGCTGGTTCAGACTCATCGTCCACTTTGAAAAATTCAACCTCACGTCCGCCCAGTTTGCCACCTTGTTCATTCAAGGCGAGGCGAAAACCATTTTCAATAGCGACCCCCAGTTGCGCAAAAGTGCCGGTGTAGGGGAGCATCAGCCCCACGCGCAATTTGCTGGTTTGTGCGTGAGCGTTGGCGGTGAACAAACCCACACCAACCGCGCCGCTGAGTGCGGCACCTTGTGTGAGTAGTTGGCGGCGAGTTGTGGGTTGAAAGTTGTGCATGTAGATGCTCCTATGAGGTTAAGCAAATTTAATTTTAGGCGAGAGTTTTTTTGACTTGTCTGGGGTTTCCACCTATTAGATATAAATCGTTTATATCTAAAATAATTAACCATGAATATTGCGCCCCATCGGCCTGATCAGCACTCTGCACAGCGGTTGTGGGATATTTCGCCTAGCGTACGCATGGGGGCGCCTGTTTTCCCTGGCGATACGCCGTTTACGCAAACTTGGCAGGCGCGGATTTCGCCGCAGTGCCCCGTCAACTTGGCGCGTGTTGAGCTGTCTCCCCACATAGGGGCTCACGCCGATGCGCCTTTGCATTACGACCCGCAAGGTGTTCCTGTTGGTGCTTTGAATCTGGCAGATTTTTTGGGCCCTTGCCGCGTGGTGCACTGCA
Source organism: uncultured Burkholderiaceae bacterium (assembly GCA_964485285.1). Taxonomy (GTDB): domain Bacteria; phylum Pseudomonadota; class Gammaproteobacteria; order Burkholderiales; family Burkholderiaceae_C; genus JASGCK01. The sequence continues at coordinate 9,730 of CAZAIW010000046.1, forward strand.
TGCAGGCAGAGAAACTGGTGCGTTGGCATGATGTGGCGCACAGCATGGTTTTGCCGAATTTGCCGGTGCGTGTTTTGCTGCGTACGTATGAGCGGATGCCGCAGTCGCACTTTGATGAGGGTTTGACGGCGATCGACCCAGACCTCATCGGGCGTTTAGCCGCTTTAGGGGTGCGTCTCATTGGTATCGATAGTGCCAGTATTGATCCGGCCGATAGCAAGACGCTGCCCAGTCACCAAGCGATCTGTCGTCTGGGGTTGCGGGTTCTTGAGAATCTTTATTTAGACGAAGTGCCGCAGGGTGATTACGAGCTTATCGCATTGCCTCTCAAATGGGTCGATGCCGATGCAGCTCCTGTGCGTGCGGTGCTCAGAACTCTGAGGGAGTGAGGCAGATGACACAACACATAACGTTGGAAGATTGTCAGGTTTTAGATCAGCAAGACCCGCTGGCGTTTTTGCGGGATCAGTTTGATATTCCGCAAGGCGTGATTTATTTGGATGGCAACTCTTTGGGTGCGATGCCTAAAGCTGCTCTTGCGTGTGTGCAGCGTGTGGTGACCGAGGAGTGGGCTCATGGATTGATTGGTAGCTGGAACCGGGCGGGTTGGTTTCATCTGCCTAATCGCGTGGGCGACAAAATTGCAATGCTGATCGGCGCTTCTGCGGGGCAGGTATTAGCGGTTGATAGCACGTCGATTAACTTGTTCAAAGTCCTTAGCGTGGCTTTGCAGCTGAGTTTGAAGGCGCACCCTCAGCGAGGCGTGGTGCTCAGTGAGCGCTCCAATTTCCCGACTGATCTATATCTGGCTCACAGCCTTTGCGAGCAGATGGGCGTGACGCTTGAGTTGTGTGAGTCGCCAAAGATAGGCTCTCGGCTGTCGCAAGGGGATGTGGCTGTTTTGTAATTGACACATGTCAATTACCGCACTGGAGCCATGAACGATATGGCACAGCTCAAAACGCTATCCAAGCGTGTAGGTACGCACACTGTTTGGGATTAGGCTCACAGTGCTGGTGCTGTTGCGCTTCGCGTCGAAGCTGATGGCGCTGATTTTGCGGTCGGTTGTGGCTACAAATACCTCAATGGCGGACCTGGTGCTCCTGCGTTTGTTTGGGTGCATCCGCAGCATACCGAGCAATGGACACAGCCACTTGCCGGTTGGTGGGGGCATGCTAAGCCGTTTACCTTCTCATCTGATTACCAGGCAGCTCGCGGCATACAGCGTTACGCTTGCGGTACGCAGCCGATCATCAGTTTGGCCGTTTTAGAGTGCGGTGTTGATAGCTTGCTTGCAGCCAATCCGAATGGTGATGCACCAGCTGATGGAGTCGCTGGCTCTATACGTGCTTTACGCCTTAAGTCACTGGCATTGAGTGACCTTTTTATCGCCTTGGTTGAGCAGCGTTGTGCTGGTCTGGGTTTGTCGATTGAGACTCCAAAAGATCACATGCGACGTGGCTCGCAGGTCAGTTTGCGTCACACGGTTGTTGATGCAAGTGTTGATGACCCCCGTCCTCATTGCTCAAGTGCTTACGCCATTGTTCAAGCCTTGATTGAATGCGGTGTGATTGGAGACTTTCGAGCGGGTGATAGCGGTGCATCAGCCATCAGTGATGCCCATGCTGATTTGTTACGGTTTGGCTTTGCGCCTGCTTATTTGAGGTTTCAAGATATTTGGTATGCCGCTGAACAGCTCAGGCGAGTGATTGCGGATGAGGTTTGGCGTGCGCCTCGCTTCCAGCAACTCCACGCCGTGACTTAACGGCAAAGAAAGGGCAGATATGACAAACGGTTGTCCTATGGGTTTTGGTGATCAGCACGCTTCATTCGGTGCAGCGGGTGTCAAACCGTCTCAGCAGGAGAGTGCGCTCAGGCTTGATTTCTCAAACGATATGAGTTATGGCGACTACCTTTTGCTCGAGAGGGTGCTGAGTGCACAACGACTTCACGCAGGCGTGCATGACGAAATGTTGTTTATTGTCCAGCACCAGGTCAGTGAGTTGTGGATGAAGCTCATGCTGCACGAGTTGTCGGCCTGTGTGCAATGTATAAAGCAAGATGATCTCGATCCCGCGTTCAAGATGCTGGCTCGCGTCTCTCGGATATTCAACCAACTGGTGCAAGCGTGGGAAGTTTTGGCGACGATGACACCTGCAGACTACACGGCTTTGCGTCCGGTGCTGGGTCATTCCAGCGGCTTTCAAAGTTATCAATACCGCTGCATGGAGTTCATGCTGGGTAATAAAAACGCCATGATGCTTGAGCCACATCGTCATCGCGACGACTTGCTCAAGCTTGTTCAAGCAGCGTATGAAGCCCCCTCTTTGTATGACCACTGTTTGCAATTGCTGGTGCGGCGTGGTTTTTCCATTCCTCACACGCATCTGGTGCGCGATTGGACACAACCCTATCAAGCTCATGCGGCCATTGAGCAGGCATGGCTGACGGTGTATCGGGACACCAAGACGCATTGGGACTTGTATCAATTGGCGGAAAAATTGATTGATATAGAGGACGCATTTCGCCTTTGGCGCTTTCGCCATCTCACGACGGTAGAGCGTGTGATTGGTTTTAAGCAAGGCACGGGAGGCACCAGTGGGGTGAGCTATCTGCGTGGTCGTTTGGATGTTGTTTTATTTCCTGAGTTGTGGCAAGTGCGTACTCATTTATAGGCGTATGAGTCTTTTTGGATGGGAGTTTTGATGAAAATACTTTGCTTAGGTGGCGGGCCTGCGGGTCTTTATTTTGCCTTGTTGATGAAACAGCAAAACCCGGCGCATCAAGTCACGGTGATTGAGCGTCATCGTCCATTTGATACGTTTGGTTGGGGGGTGGTGTTGTCCGATCAGACGCTTGGGAATTTGCAACAAGCTGATCCGGTCAGTGCGGAGTTAATCGGCCAAGCTTTTAACCATTGGGACGACATTGAAGTGTTCTTCGAGGGGCGTAGTGTGCGCTCCAGCGGCCATGGCTTTTGTGGCATCGGGCGCAAGAAGTTATTGAATATCTTGCAGCAGCGTTGCCTTGATGTGGGTGTTCATCTGATTTTTGAAACGGAAATTGAGGATGATCAAGTTGTTGCGCAGCACTATCA
>CAZAIW010000047.1:0-679 GCA_964485285.1 uncultured Burkholderiaceae bacterium
ACACGCAAGGAGCCTGTCACATCGTCGCCCAACTCGATATCAGCGCCTTTGGCATCCACCGTTTTGACCTTGCCGGTCACGGTAGAGCCTTTGTCGTTGATCGAGGTGAAGGTGGTGAAGCTATCCGCATCGAGTTGTTTGATGCCAAGACTGATGCGCTCACGCTCAATGTCGATAGCCAAAATAACAGCTTCAACTTCTTGACCTTTTTTGTAGTTCTTCACAGCCGCTTCGCCAGCCTCCGTCCAAGACAGATCGGAGAGGTGCACCAAACCATCAATGCCGGTAGCAAGACCCACAAATACACCAAAGTCGGTAATCGATTTGATGGGCCCCTTGACCCTATCGCCGCGCTTGTTGTTGGCTGCAAATTCGTTCCAAGGATTGGCTTTGCACTGCTTCATACCCAAGCTAATGCGGCGCTTGTCTTCGTCGATTTCAAGCACCATGACTTCGACTTCATCACCCAGCGCAACCAGTTTGCTTGGTGCCACATTTTTGTTCGTCCAATCCATTTCGGAGACGTGCACGAGGCCTTCGATACCGGGTTCGATTTCAACAAATGCGCCGTAGTCAGCAATGTTGGTGATCTTGCCATGCATGCGCGTACCTTGTGGGTAGCGACGATTGACACCCATCCAAGGATCATCACCCATTTGTTTGATGCCCAGCGATACGC
>CAZAIW010000047.1:689-12760 GCA_964485285.1 uncultured Burkholderiaceae bacterium
CAAATTTAAGAATTTTGGCTGTGATTTCTTGGCCTGGCTGCACCACTTCGGAGGGGTGACGCACACGACGCCACGCCATGTCGGTGATGTGGAGCAGACCATCGATACCGCCGAGGTCTACAAAAGCGCCGTACTCGGTAATGTTTTTGACCACGCCCGTCACGATAGAGCCTTCTTTCAATCCCTCCATCGCTTTGGCGCGCTCCTCACCCATGGTGACATCACGAACCGCACGGTGCGAGAGCACAACGTTGTTGCGCTTGCGATCAAGCTTGATCACTTTGAACTCAAGCGTCTTGTTCTCGTAGGGCGACAGGTCTTTGATGGGGCGTGCCTCAATCAACGATCCGGGCAGGAAAGCACGGATGCCATTGACCAGCACCATCAAACCACCTTTAACTTTGCCGCTGGTTTGGCCGGTCACAAACTCACCCGACTCCAGCGCTTTTTCTAGACTCATCCAGCTGGCTAAACGTTTGGCCTTATCGCGCGACAGCATGGTATCGCCAAAACCATTTTCAATCGAGTCAATCGCGACCGACACGAAATCGCCGACTTGAACTTCAAGAACACCTTGATCGTTTTTAAATTCGTTGATGTCGATAAACGACTCAGACTTGAGGCCCGCATTAACAACCACGTGATTGTGGTCAACGCGCACCACTTCAGCAGTGATGACCTCGCCCGTGCGCATCTCAGAGCGCGTGAGCGATTCGGCAAATAGATCGGCAAAAGATTCAGACATATTTTTCTTTCTTAGCCAAGCTTGTTACAAATCGGTAACTTTTGCGCATTCACCATGAGTGCGCTTCTTAAAGGCGATTAAAGCTGGCTGGGTGCAAAGCGGCTAGACCACCACGCCAAGACTTGGGTGACGGACTCTTCAATCGTGAGGTCGGAGTTATCTAACTGCAATGCGTCTTTGGCAGCCGCAAGAGGCGCAATGCTTCGGGACGAGTCCCTCGCATCACGCGCCATTAAGGCTGCGCGAAGACTGTCGATATTAGCAGAAATTCCCTTTGAAATCAATTGCTTGTAACGTCTTTTAGCCCGTGTTTCGGCGCTTGCCGTCAAAAACACCTTGAGCGGGGCATCTGGAAAGATCACCGTCCCCATATCTCTGCCATCGGCAACCAACCCGGGCAGTTTTAAAAAGCGGCGCTGCACATCCAACAAGGCGACGCGGACACGGGCATAACCCGACACCTTGGAAGCCAAAACGCCAGCGGCTTCCGAGCGAATCTCGTCCGTTACATCAATGCCAGCAAGGGTGACACGATCGGCATCAAACCCCATCAGCATCTGCGCGGCGATGTGAGCAACTGCCGCTTCGTCGTCCACATCAACGCCCGCCTGCACAGCAGCGTAACCAACAAGGCGATATAACGAACCTGAATCAAGGTAGTGGTAACCCAGCTGCTTTGCGATCACGGCCGCAAGCGTCCCCTTGCCCGAGGCAGCGGGGCCATCCACACAGATAACGGGAATGTTGCTTGCCTTTGTTTGCGCGACAGCGAACAGGGTTTCAAAATAATCGGGGTAAGTTTTTGCCACGCACTTGGGGTCTTCGATGCGCACCGGTAATCTTGCAGGATTGAATGCGGCCAGCGAGGCACACATCGCCATGCGATGATCGTCATAGGTATGGATACTCGCCAAACGCCATCCCGTCTGGATGGGGGGTGTCACGCGGATGTAGTCTGCCCCTTCTTCAATCGTCGCCCCCAATTTGCGCAGCTCTGCCGCCATCGCGGCAATACGATCCGTTTCTTTAACGCGCCAACTCGCGATGTTGCGAAGCGTGGTCACCCCATCGGCATACAGCGCCATCACCGCTAGAGTCATGGCGGCATCAGGGATGTGGTTGCAATCCAGATCAAGGGCTGTGAGGAACCCCGCTTGCTTTGGCCAGTCACCGCGCCACACCGTCAGGGCGTTGGCCTGCGACTGGATGCGCACACCCATTTGCGCTGCGGCATCGGCAAATTGAATATCGCCTTGAATGGAGTTTGCACCCACGCCAACAATGTGCAAAGGCTGATCTGCCGTGGCAGCCAGCCCCCCTAATGCGATAAAGTAGCTAGCAGATGATGCATCCGCTTCTACGTGTATTTGTTGGGGTGACACATACGCTGATCCTGCCGGAACCGTAAAGCGGCTCCACCCTTGGCGTTCAATGTGAACACCAAAGCGTGACAGCAATTGAAGCGTGATTTCGATGTAGGGCTTTGAGATCAACTCACCCACCACCTCAATGTGAATATCCTGCTTGGCAACCAGTGGCAGCGCCAACAGCAAAGCCGTTAAAAATTGACTGGAGACATCGCCGCGCACCTGAATGGGCGACTCCAGCTTTAACGTGGGTCGTCCAATTTTGAGCGGAGGGAATCCCACCTGACCAAGGTAGTCGATACGGCACCCCAAGCTGCGTAGCGCATCAACAAGGTCTCCAATGGGGCGCTCATGCATACGCGGTACGCCAGCCAATGTGAAGTCTCCGCCCAACAAGGCCAGAGCGGCCGTTAAAGGACGCATCGCCGTGCCCGCGTTACCCATGAATAACTCACTCGCGCCCGATGGTTGGAGTTGCCCGCCCAGACCTTGAATCGTGACACGTTGCTCCTCGATCCGCACACCGCAACCCAATTGCTTTAAGGCACCAAGCATCACGCGCGTGTCATCAGAGTCCAACACATCGTGCACCACAGTTTCACCTTGGCACAGCGCTGCCAATAACAATACCCGGTTAGAGATGCTCTTTGACCCCGGCAGCCGCACGGTACCCGAGACGGTTTGTAGAGCTGGAATATCTAAAAATGGAATATCAAACATGATTACACATCATCGACCGCCACTTTTTGATTCAACATCCAGCTGCCACGCGCACGGCTGGCAGTTGTGATGAGTTGGCGCAAAGCTGCGGCATCAGCTTCACGCATCATTTGCTCGACCTGCGAAAGGCTGGCCAACATGTGGCTTGATTGCTTAGCAATTTCTTGCTGATTGGCCAGCAAAATGTCAACCCAAACATCGGGGTCACCGGCAGCAATGCGGGTGAAGTCTTTAAAGCCCGGCCCAGCCATTTCAAGCAACTGCGCATGATTCGCCTGTCCAACAATGCTGAGCATGTAAGCAAAGGCGAGCACGTGCGGCAAATGACTCACAGCGCCCAATACCTGATCGTGATGCTGCGCCGACATGATGGACACCTTCATGCCAATACGTTGCCAAACATCAGTAGCCAACTGGATGGCTTGCTCGCTCGTGTCATGGGTCGGCGTTAGGATGACACGCTTGCCGTGATAGAGGGTGGCATCTGCCGACTCGACACCTGCCAACTCTTTTCCTGCAATCGGATGCGAGGGCACAAAATGGCTGGGCAGCTGGGTAAACACCTTTTCCACTGCTTGAATCACGCTTTGTTTAGTAGACCCTACGTCCAAAATTAAAGCGTCTTGGCTCAAGCCCAAACGGGCAGCTTTTAAGACATCAAACGTCGCCGAGACGGGCACCGCAATCAATACCAAATCTGCGCCCATCACGGCTTGCAAAACGGAGGCGGCCACATCGTCAATAACACCCATGCGCTTGGCGACATCCGACTTGGAGGGAGACTTGTTGTACCCCACCACACGCTCGACCAAACCAGACTGTTTGGCCGCCAGAGCAAACGAGCCGCCCATCATGCCGCAGCCAATCAGACCCAGTTGTTTAAATGGTTTCATAGAGATAAAGAGCTCATTTAGCAGGGTAGCAGCCAAGCACTTTGTAAAAAGCGCATAACTGCTCCAGCTCGGCAAGCGCCTTGGCGACTGACGGGTCTTTCAGGTGTCCTGCCAAGTCGATGTAAAAGTTGTAATCCCACTGTCCTGAACGAGCTGGACGAGATTCAAAGCGCGTCATCGATACACCATGCCTTTTCATCGGCAACGTTAAATCATGCAAAGCACCCGGTTGATTTTTAACCGACACCACCAAACTCAGGGCATCGCGGCCTGTTGGCTCAGGGATTGGCAGCACATCGGGGCGACAAATCACAGCAAAACGAGTTCGGTTATGGGCTTCATCTTGTATCGCTTGTGCCACGGTTTGCAAGCCAAATTCGGTAGCAGCCCGGCTACTAGCAATGGCCGCACAGGTCTCATCCAAGGAGGCATGCTGAGCTCCTTCAGCGTTACTGGCCGCCGCACGACGCTCAGCACGAGGCAGATGTTTAGTCAGCCACGCTTGGCACTGAGCCAACGCTTGTGGGTGCCCATAGACCACCTGAATGTCGTCCATGGTTTGATGCTTTCTGAGCAAGTTGTGACGCACCGCCAAACTCACATTACCGATGATGTGAACACTTGAAGCCAGCAGCAAATCCATGGTTCTAGCGATCACGCCTTCGGTTGAGTTTTCAATAGGTACAACACCAAACTCACTACTTTGAGCCGCTGTCGCGCGAAACACTTCGTCAATGGAGGGGCAAGGCAACATTCCCATGGAGGAGCCAAAGAATTCCAGCGCCGCCTCTTCGCTGTAGGTTCCCTTGGGGCCAAGATACGCCACGCGCTGCACTTGCTCTAAAGCACGGCAAGCGGACATGATTTCGCGCCAAATAGCACCCACGCCTTCAGGCTTTAAAACCGAGCCGGCAGACTGCATTTTGCTGATGACTTGCGCCTCACGATCCGGGCGGAAAACAGGCGATCCATCTTGCCGCTTGACCTCTCCGACCTCGTGCGCCAATGCGGCACGCTGATTTAACAGCGCTAAAAGTTGTTGATCGATGGCATCAATCTCGGTACGAAGTTGCGCCAGCGTTTTCAAGCATCAACCCCATCGTCAAAGCTGGCATCCTCACCTGTCACGCCCGCTGCGTCATTCTCCACAATGCGCTGCAAACCTGTTAGTTTGCTGCCATCATCAAGCGACATCAAGGTCACGCCTTGTGTGGCGCGACCCATCTCACGAATTTCTGATACGCGCGTTCTCACCAGCACACCTTTGTCCGTGATGAGCATCACTTCATCTTCCGAGTGCGCCAATGTTGCTGCCACAACTTTGCCATTGCGCTCCGATTGTTGAATCGCGATCATGCCTTTGGTGCCACGTCCGTGACGGGTGTACTCGGTAATCAGTGTGCGCTTACCAAAACCATTTTCTGTTGCGGTAAGTACTGATTGATGTTCGTCTTCAGCCACCAACATCGCGATCACCGATACGCCATCCTCCAGCATCATGCCGCGCACACCGCGTGAGTTTCGTCCTGTTGGACGCACATCGTTTTCATCAAAGCGTACAGCTTTTCCACCATCTGAAAACAGCATCACGTCATGCTTGCCATCGGTCAGTGCAGCGCCGATTAGAAAGTCACCGTCGTCCAAATCGACCGCGATGATGCCGGCTTTGCGTGGATTAGAGAAGTCATCGAGCGGTGTCTTTTTCACGGTTCCCATGCTGGTGGCCATAAAAATGTAGTGATCCGCCGGGAACGTCCGGTTGTTGCCCGTCACTGGCAACACCACCGTGATTTTTTCACCTTCGGCCAGCGGAAACATATTCACAATAGGGCGACCACGCGATCCGCGTGAACCCGCAGGCACTTCCCAGACCTTGAGCCAATACATTCGCCCACGGTTGCTAAAGCACAAAATGTAGTCATGCGTGTTCGCAATAAAAAGCTGCTCAATCCAATCGTCTTCTTTGGTCGCTGTCGCTTGTTTGCCCCGCCCACCACGTTTTTGCGCACGGTACTCCGACAGCGGTTGGCTTTTGATGTAGCCACTGTGGCTCATGGTGACTACCATGTCGGTTGGCGTGATCAAGTCTTCGGTTGACAGATCAAAAGCTGAATGCTCAATCACGCTGCGGCGCATGCCCAGCTTGGTTTGTCCAAATTCGGCACGCACAGCTGCCAACTCCTCCCCGATGATGATGGAGACGCGCTCGGGCTTGGCCAAAATATCCAGCAAGTCCTCAATTTCCGCCATCACCTCTTTGTACTCAGCGACAATTTTGTCTTGTTCAAGACCCGTCAAACGTTGCAGACGCATCTGCAAAATTTCTTGCGCTTGCACTTCGGATAAACGATAGCGCCCATCACTTTGCAAGCCGAACATGGCCTCTAGCCCTTCGGGTCTAAAGTCATCCGCGTTGATCACCAACCCATCCGAACGAGTGCGTGTGAGCATCTGGCGAACAATAGCGCTATCCCATGTTTTATTCATCAGTGCTGCTTTGGCAACAGGCGGCGTTGGCGCATTGCGAATCAGCGCAATGAAGTCGTCGATATTGGCCAACGCTACGGCCAAGCCCTCTAAGACATGCCCACGATCCCGCGCCTTGCGTAACGTAAAGACGGTGCGCCGCGTCACCACCTCACGGCGATGCGACAAGAAGACAGTGATTAAATCCTTTAAGTTGCACAGCTTGGGTTGCCCATCAATTAAGGCCACCATGTTCATGCCAAACGAGTCTTGCAGCTGCGTTTGTTTGTACAAGTTGTTCAGCACAACTTCGGGAACTTCCCCGCGTTTGAGCTCAATCACAAGGCGCATACCACTTTTATCGGATTCGTCTTGGATATGCGAAATACCCTCGATTTTTTTCTCGTTGACCAATTCAGCAATGCGCTCTTGCAAGGTTTTTTTATTCACCTGATAGGGCAACTCATCCACAACGATGGCCTGACGCTGTCCTTTATCAATATCTTCAAAATGGCACTTGGCACGCATCACCACACGTCCGCGCCCCGTGCGATAGCCGTCTTTAACACCACTCATGCCGTAGATGATGCCCGCCGTCGGAAAGTCGGGAGCCGGAATGATCTCCATCAAATCATCCACCGATGCGCCCGGGTTTTTCAGCATGTGCAGGCAAGCATCCACTACTTCGTTCAAATTGTGTGGTGGTATGTTGGTTGCCATACCCACGGCAATGCCTGATGAGCCGTTGATTAATAGATTGGGGATTTTGCTGGGTAGCACCAACGGCTCTTTTTCCGAACCATCGTAGTTGAGACCAAAATCAACCGTCTCTTTGTCAATGTCAGCCAACATTTCATGCGCGATTTTGGTCAACCGAATTTCGGTGTAACGCATCGCTGCCGGATTATCCCCATCCACCGAGCCAAAATTACCTTGTCCGTCCACCAACATGTGGCGCAGCGAGAAAGGTTGCGCCATGCGCACAATCGTGTCATAAATCGCCATGTCGCCATGAGGGTGGTATTTACCCATCACGTCACCCACAATACGCGCTGACTTTTTAAAGGGTCGATTCCAATCGTTGTTTTGCTCGTGCATCGCAAACAAGGCTCGACGATGTACGGGCTTTAAACCGTCACGCGCATCAGGAAGAGCACGCCCAACAATCACGCTCATGGCGTAATCAAGATAGCTACGGCGCATCTCCTCCTCTAAGCTAATAGGGAGCGTTTCTTTGGCAAATTGCATGGATGGAAGACTTCTCTGTTGTTGTATTTATGTAAATCCTTCGATTTTAGAGGACAACACGCATTCAAAGTATGATGATTTTGATGTACGATAGGGACGTGTGGTTCAAAAAAGCCGCCACGGGTTTATTTTTTTATCGCAGCATTGCTGCATTCATATTTCAAGAGGATTTTTACAATGAAACTCAATAAAGTAGCAATGCTTTTCGCGACCGTCGCACTCGCAGCCGCAGCTCAGGCGCAAGATGTTCAAAATTGGCGTAATGCCGCTGGAGACACATGGATGAGCGGAACAGGTTTGTGCTGGAGAAGCGGTCAGTGGACACCCGCTACGGCATCTAAGGGTTGCGATGGCGCAATCACAGCAGCACCTGCTCCCGCAGCAGCACCTGCTCCCGCAGCAGCACCTGCTCCCGCAGCAGCACCGAAAGCTCCCCCTGCAGCAGTCAAGGTGACCTACGCTGCTGATGCGTTTTTTGACACTGACAAATCAGTTCTCAAGCCAGAAGGCAAAGCAAAATTAGACGATTTGACCAGCAAGGTTAAAGCGATTAACTTGGAAGTCATCATTGCCGTCGGTCACACCGATTCTGATGCAAGTGATGCTTACAACCAAGCGCTGTCGGTACGCCGTGCAGAAGCTGTGAAGGCTTACTTGATCTCTAAAGGAGTTGAGAAAAACCGTGTTTACACTGAAGGCAAAGGCGAGAAACAACCTGTTGCTGACAACAAAACCAAAGAAGGCAAAGCTAAAAACCGCCGCGTTGAAATTGAAGTGGTGGGCACACGCGCCAACTAATCAAATTTCCATATGATGAAAAACCCGCTCAACCGAGCGGGTTTTTTTATGGACAATCCACGAATGAATCAAAATTTCGATGCCGCTGAACTTGCCAAATTTACCGACAAAGCCCACGAGTGGTGGGATACCTCCAGTCGCTCCTATGGCGCCCTGCATGCGCTTAATCCGCTACGTTTAGACTGGATCACCACGATCACCCCTCTGGCTGGGAAAAGAATACTCGACATAGGCTGCGGTGGCGGCATCTTGGCCGAGAGTATGGCTCGCATCGCGTGCCAAAGGGCAAGTGATGCAACTGTCATGGGTATTGATCTGGGTGAGGAATCGCTACAGGTGGCGCGGCTACACGCCCTTGAGTCAGGCACGCCGGGTTTAACTTATCAACAAATAAGTGCCGAAGCTTTAGCAAGTCAACAACCCCAGTCTTTTGACATCATTACGTGCATGGAAATGCTCGAACATGTACCCGATCCTGCCGCCATTGTGCAAGCTTGCGCTACCCTCATCAAACCCAACGGCTGGGTGTTTTTTTCCACAATTAATCGAAATGCCCCATCATTTCTGAATGCCATCGTGGGTGCCGAATATGTTCTAGGGCTTATCCCTAGGGGCACACATGAATATGCCAAATTCATTCAGCCAGCAGAACTCATGCGCTGGGCACGCGAATGGAACTTAGCGCCCCAAGCCACGCGAGGACTACGCTACAACCCCATCACACACCGCTACACCCTCGGTTCGGACACAAGCGTGAATTACTTCTTGGCAGCACAAAAATCATGACTGTTGCGCCGCATCAACTCAAACCGAGAGCTCTCTTTTTTGATCTGGACGGCACACTCATTGATAGCGCCCCCGACCTTGCTTGGGCCGCGCAGACGATGCGACGACACCGCAACCTACCGCCCTTGCCCTTTGACTTATACCGCCCCATGGCGGGTGCAGGAGCACGCGGGATGCTCCAAGTCGCCTTTGGCATCTCTCCTGAAAATGCTGACTTTGAGGCTATGAAAGAAGAGTTCTTTGCCAACTACGCAGCCTCCATAAAAGCCTTATCGTGTGGAGACCCCAGCGCTCGCACCTGTGCATTTGAAGGTGTCCCTGATATGTTGCACGACCTGCAAACGCGCGGCTTGGCATGGGGCATCGTGACGAATAAATCGAAACGCTTTACCGAACCACTCGTGCGCGCCATCCCCATGCTGCAAAATGCTTGCGCGGTGGTCAGTGGTGACAGCACACCTCGCGCTAAGCCTTACCCAGAGCCGCTCCTAGAGGCTATACGCCTTACAAGCCGAGCGCTACAAGGCTTGCAGCCCAATCAATGTTGGTACATAGGCGACGATAAGCGCGACATAGATGCAGGGCATGCCGCTGGCATGTGCGCCATTGCGGCATCGTGGGGATACGAAGGTGAACACGAACTGACAACTTGGGGGGCAGACTTCGTCCTCCATCAACCCGTCGACTTGTTCCCACGGTTGAGCGACGCATCGCGCTGCGGCTGAAGTAGCGCCAATCCTGCTGCAAGCACCAGTGCAGCTGCACCCGCTGCCATGGCGCTGTTCATGCCATAAGCATCGGCAATCCAACCAGCCACCACAGGCCCTACCGCCTGCCCTATGGCAAAGATCATGGTAAAAAAGTTCATGGCCTTGGCCCATGCATGTTGCGGCAAAGCCTTGCGCGCCAACGCCATCATGGCACCCGGAACCATGAAAAATGAACCTCCAACCAAGATGGCTGATGCCACCAGCGCCGCCACATGACTGGACACCAAAGGCAGCATGGTTCCAAACGCCGAACACAAGGCCGCAGCCGCGAAAGTAGAAGTGGGTTGCCAGCGTGCCATCACTCCCTTCCAGACATAGCCCGATGCCATAGAGGCCACGCCCAGCACCAACCACACATACGTTGCTGCGAGCGTCCCTAGTTGCATCTCACGCAGCCAAGCAATGACAAAAGTCAGGTAAACGATATAGCCCACGCCAAATAAAAAGTACGCCCCCGTTACCCAGTGAAAACGCCTGATGGATAGCGGTTCGTGACTGGCGTGAGCCGTCTCCCCACCAATTTGCAATGCCAGCTTAATCGGCCACAACGACAACACCAAGCCCGCCACGCCAAGCACCAACCATCCCGACGGCCATGCCCAGTCCCGATTAAGTACTGGAAAAATCAACAAACCACTTGCCGCAATCCCCAAGCCACCACCCGCGTAGTACACAGCAATAGCCGATGCGGACTTGGCCGGCTCGCTGCTGTACTTAGCCGCAATCAAAGCCCCGCCACACGCGAACACCCAGCTTGAACCCACGCCGCAAACAAAACGCAGCATCATCATGACGGACAGATCGCGCGTCAAGCCGCCCATCAACAGCGTCGCCACTGCCATGACCAGCCCCCAAACAAACAGCGTAGCAGGCTTGGTGCGTGAAAGCAGCAGCATCCCTAGCAGCGCTCCCGCACCATAACCCATTGAGTTGGCAGTGTTAAGCCATCCCGATAGCGCGTAGTCCCATTGCAAGTCATCCCTCATCACGGGCAGCAGCAGCGCGTAAGCAAAACGCCCAAAACCATTGACGACAGCAACGGCAGCGGCAAAAATGACCGCTGTGCGCAAACTGGAGGTGGTGGCAGGCGGGGAGCAGTCATGTGTCATATAGAACAGTTTAGCCGCTAAAGTTAAAATAGCGCACGACTCGTTTCAACTGACTCGTCGGAGTCAATTTCTCTTTTTGACAGGATCACGCCATGGCTTCTAGTAACTCCAAAATCATTTACACACTGACCGATGAAGCGCCCCTTTTGGCCACCGCTTCCTTACTGCCCATTGTTCAGAAATTTGCGGCTCAAGCGGGCATCGATGTCACCACCAGCGACATCTCGGTCGCGGCTCGCGCCCTGTCGCAGTTCTCCGACTACCTCAAACCCGAGCAGCGCCTGCCCGATACACTGGCTGAGCTGGGACGCCTGACTCAGTTGCCCGACACCAACATCATCAAACTCCCCAATATCAGCGCATCGGTTGGACAGCTGATTGCCACCATCAAAGAGCTACAAGCCAAAGGCTACGCCATTCCAGACTATCCAGAGTCCCCCAAAACTGAAGAAGAAAAAGCCATTCGTGCCAAGTACAACCGCTGTATTGGCAGCGCCGTTAACCCGGTGCTGCGCGAAGGCAATTCTGATCGCCGCGCACCCAAAGCCGTCAAAGAATACGCCCGCAAAAACCCCCACAGCATGGCCGACTGGAGCCAAGCCTCGCGCTCACACGTCTCACATATGCATGGCGGAGACTTCTACCACGGTGAAAAATCCATGACACTGGATCGCGCCCGCGATGTGCGCATGGAACTGGTAACCACGAGCGGAAAAACCATTGTCCTGAAAGAAAAAGTGTCCTTGCTTGACCGTGAAATCATCGACAGCATGTACATGAGCAAAAAGGCACTCGTCGCGTTTTACGAAAAAGAAATTGACGATGCCTACAAAACGGGGGTCATGTTCTCGCTGCACGTTAAAGCCACCATGATGAAAGTGTCGCACCCCATTGTCTTTGGTCACTGCGTGAAAATTTTCTATAAAGACGCATTTGCCAAACACGGCAAGCTGTTTGATGAGCTAGGTGTGAACGTCAATAACGGCATGGTTGATCTCTACAACAAAATTGCAACACTGCCGCAATCTAAACAAGACGAAATCAAGCGCGACTTGCACGCTTGCCATGAGCACCGCCCCGAACTCGCCATGGTGGACTCTGCCAAAGGCATCACCAACTTTCATTCGCCCAACGACGTGATCGTCGATGCGTCCATGCCCGCCATGATC
>CAZAIW010000048.1:0-12221 GCA_964485285.1 uncultured Burkholderiaceae bacterium
AGTCGCAAAATTTCGACGTGATAGCCGCGCACGCGGTAGATGGCAATGTAGTTCGGATGCAGAACATACTGCTTCGTACCAAACACCTGCCACGCTGTACCGAGTTGTTGAGACTTCAAAATATCCACCTTCTTGCGAATATCCTTAATGAAGCTCTCTGCTCGTGCGGGGTTGTCTTTGGCAATGTAGGCAGCAATGCTATCAAGGCGACCGAGTGCACGTTTTGACCAACGTAATTTAAGCTCCATATTTTGCAAAGACAGCATCAACCTCTGCATCGGTCGCGCACTCACCACGATCCATCTCGTCGATGGCCTGCGTCACCTCTTGCCCCTGCCAAGATTGCGCTTCGAGGTAACTTGAAAGGGCTTCGACAGTGAGGAAACTTTTTGTTCTGGCAGTGGCCGTAGCCAGTTCATCAAGCTGGCTGAATACATCGATAGGGACACGCACGTTAATCGTGCGGGTTTGTGGCGAAAGAGCGCGGGACGGCTGTGCAACTGCTGGCATGATGGAAAGTCCGTTAGGTTGTAACACGTTGCATTGTATGAATGACATTGCTCTTGTCAATTTTTTGTTCTGTCTTAGAAGCGGGCACAAAGCGAGCACAAAATGGCTCGCGCCTTGCTACCTCATCGAGCGCTCGCCGGTTAAGAGATGAGTGGGGGGCTTGTCAACAACGCACCAGCTCACCACTCAAGCTCTTTGGTACTTGCTCCCAGATGTTCAGCCATACCCGCCTTAATCGATACACACATACCCGGAACCGCATGCAGGTAAAGCGTTTCTTGGATAGCGCTCCAGTCTTTGCTGGAAGGCAAAATCGCGCTGCTGCGTTTGCCCGCAATAACGATGGATTCATGTGCCTCGTCGGCTTAACCAATGAAGCGATAAAGATTCGTCTTAGCTTCGCTAGCGGTCAGGGTTTGCGTAAACAAATATTTCAGTGTTCCTACTGGCCACCCTTGAAACAATACTCTTCAAATCTGGAAATTGCAAAACAACAAAGTCTTTGGCCTCATCAATTGTGGAATAGTTCACGCTAACCCTCGCAACGTAGGCAGTCGCATGTATACCTGATGGAAATTTTTTCTGATCAAATTTTATGTAAAACCACAAGTCGCCATCTGAACCTGGGGACAATAAAAACATATTTTTACGGTTTGGATATTCCACGCCAAATCCACTGCCGTTCGAATATTTTGCCTCATTTGTGTCATTGTTAACACTCAAAACCACATCATCGATTTTCACGACCGCATGATACATGCCAGTATTTTTACTGTTACAACCAACTCTGAATGTCCACGAATCAATCACACGAGATTGACAATTAGTCGCTACTGTAGGAGTCAAAAAAAGAGCTTGTTTGTGTGCCTCAATTGCGGCTTTTTTTGCTTCAATTGCAGTTTTTTCTGCTTCGAGCTTAATTTTCGGTTCTTCAATGCTTTTGTATGTAATCCAATAATTTAGTAAAGAACCAATTAGTATTCCAGTCAATGTAAAGAGACCTGTTGTAACGGAGTTATCTTTCCACCAAGAATTAGTAGCGTTTTGGGTCGGCGTTGAATTCATGTTCATATTAATTCATACCACCTACCGCCACTACACAACAAACCCGCACCATATTTCACTTCAATGTGCCGCATAACACCTACCATTTCAAAGTTGCTAAAGTTTTGATACAGATGCACAGCATCCCAAGCAGGGTAAAGGGCACAGCCCCTACTCGGAATGCAACACGCAGCGCTTTAAATCGCTTCTGCCAATTGAGTCAAGATGGCTGGGTTTTCAAGCGTCGAAATATCTTGCGTAATGGCTTCGCCTTTGGCTAGCGAGCGCAGCAAGCGGCGCATGATTTTGCCGCTGCGTGTTTTGGGCAGGTTGTCACCAAAGCGAATGTCTTTGGGCTTGGCGATGGGGCCGATTTCTTTGGCCACCCAGTTGCGCAGTTTGTTGGCAATTTCTTTGGCTTCGTTACCCGTTGGCCGCCCACGTTTGAGAACGACAAAGGCGCTGACGGCTTCGCCGGTGAGGTCGTCGGGACGACCCACCACAGCGGCTTCGGCCACCAGTTCGGTCATGGACACGAGCGCGGACTCGATCTCCATGGTGCCAAGGCGGTGTCCAGAGACGTTGAGCACGTCGTCGATGCGCCCGGTGATGCGGAAGTAGCCACGGTCAGCGCTGCGCACCGCGCCATCGCCCGCTAGGTAATACTTGCCGCCCATTTCTTCGGGGAAGTAGCTGGTTTTGAAGCGCTCAGGGTCGTTCCAGATGGTGCGAATCATGGAAGGCCATGGACGCTTGACGACAAGCATGCCGCCTGCGCCGTTGGGGATGTCGTGACCGGCTTCGTCCACGATGGCGGACATGATGCCGGGCAACGGCAGCGTACACGAGCCCGGAACCAGCGGCGTTGCGCCGGGTAGCGGTGTCATCATGTGTCCGCCTGTTTCGGTTTGCCAGAAGGTGTCCACAATTGGGCAGCGCTCTGCGCCCACGTGTTTGTGGTACCACATCCACGCTTCGGGGTTGATGGGTTCGCCCACCGATCCCAAGATGCGCAGGGACGACAAGTTAAAGCTGGCAGGATGCACGGCAGCATCGGACTCAGACGCTTTGATAAGTGAGCGAATCGCCGTGGGTGCGGTGTAGAACACGCTGACTTTATGGCGCTCAATCATTTGCCAGAAACGCCCGGCGTTGGGATAGGTAGGAATGCCTTCAAAGATGACTTGGGTTGCGCCCGCCGCCAGTGGGCCGTAGGCAACGTAGGAGTGACCCGTAATCCAGCCGATGTCAGCGGTACACCAAAAGACATCGGATGGTTTGATGTCAAACGTCCACTCCATCGTGAGTTTTGTCCACAGCAAGTAGCCTGCGGTGCTGTGCTGCACGCCTTTGGGTTTGCCGGTGGAGCCGCTGGTGTAGAGGATAAACAGTGGATGCTCGCCGCCCACAATTTCTGGAGCGCAGGTTTTCTTTTGTCCTTTGAGCGCTTCGGCAAACGTGAGGTCACGTCCTGCCTTCATGGCGCAGCTGGTGGGCGTGCGCTCGTACACCAACACCGACTGGACGGATTCGCAGCCGCCCATCGCCAAAGCTTCGTCCACAATGGCTTTGAGTGGCAACTCCTTGCCACCACGCATCTGGTAGTTGGCCGTCACGATAGCGACCGCTCCGGCATCAATCACGCGCTCATGAATGCTCTTAGCAGAGAAGCCACCAAACACCACCGAGTGCGTCGCGCCAATACGGGCACAGGCTTGCATGGCAATCACGCCTTCTGCCGTCATAGGCATGTAGATGAGCACGCGGTCGCCTTTTTTCACGCCACGCGCCTTCAAAGCATTGGCGAACTGGCACACGCGGGCAAGCAGTTCTTTGTACGTGATCTTGGTCACTTCGCCACCATCGGCTTCAAAAATGATGGCGGTTTTGTTCTCGGTTTTGGTGCCCATGTGCTTGTCTAAGCAATTGGCGGAGGCGTTGAGTGTGCCGTCTTCAAACCATTTGTAAAAAGGCGCATTGGATTCGTCGAGTGTCTTTTTAAAGCCTTTTTTCCAGATTAAATTTTCACGAGCAAGACGCGCCCAAGTCCCTTCAAAATCGGTCTCAAACGCTTTGCACATCGCTTTGTAGCGTGTCATGGAACCAATGCGCGCACTTTTGGCAAATTTGGCAGGGGGATTAAAAACGCGATTTTCAACTAGCAAAGACTGAACGGCTGTACTCATGAATGCACTCCTAAAACAAATGGGAATTAACGATGAAATCAGCTGTGAACTATGCGGCGCGGCTCTTACGATGGACTGACGGGGTTATTGCCCTTCACTCCAGTGCATGGGTTAGGTCACCCGCGTGGGCACGCACGCCGGGCAGTGGCTCAAGGTCAAAGCGTTTGGTTAGCAACTTGAGGACGGATGAGGTGTCGTAGGGCGTGGAGTCGATATAGCCTTTTTTGACGGCAGGACCCACGAGCAGGGTGGGAATGCGCGTGCCCGGCCCCCAGCGGTCACTCCAGCCTGCACCCGCTGGCGGCGCGACATGATCCCAGTAGCCGCCGTTTTCGTCGTAGGTCACGATGACCAGCATGTCCCTCCACTGCGGACTGGCTTTGAGTTTGTCCAGCACCTGCGCAAGATGCGCATCGCCTTGCATGATGGTGGTGTAGGACGGATGCTGGGTGTCCATACCGGCGGGTTTGTAAAAGCTCACGGCTGGCAAGGTGCCACGCTCAATCGCTTGCAAAAAATCTCGGCCATCTTTGAGATGCGCCGCACGATCAGGCGTACCGGGGGCAAACCGCGCAAAGTAGTTAAATGGTTGATGGTGCGGCTGAAAGTTAGGCGATGGTGCGGCAGCGTTGTAGATGATGCTGCGGCGCACGTCGGGCGGCTGACGTCCATCCGCCAGCGCTTCTTGGTACCCCCCGGCAAACCATGCCCAGCTCACGCCTTTTTTCGACAAGGTGTCGCCTATCGTCTGGCTGGTTTGTGGCGGCACGGGCAGCCCCATGGATTTATTTCCGGCGGGGTCGGCCAGATCAAGCGAGCCACCCTGCGCAGGCGCAATGCCACTGGGTTGATAGGGGGGCTGGCTGGTGTTGACGGCGTAGCCATCCGGGCTGACCTGTCCGCCACCGCTGCTATAGAGTCTGACGGCACCCTGTGCGGCGCTACCCGACTCGGGGCGCTTGGCGAGTTTGCCATTGCTATCGAGCCGCACGCGCATGGCATCGGGGGCGGTATCAAATTTGGGCGCACACGCACAAATCAGGTATTGGTGATTGAGGAACGAGCCACCAAACGCACCCATAAAAAAGTGGTCGGCCAGTGTGTACTCTTTCGCCCATTGCCACAGCTTGAACTGACTGCCGTCGTAGTGCCCCATCGTCCAACCGCCCACGGTGGACATGGCTGCAAACAAATTATTTTTGCCGCCGTTGATTTGTTCTTGGTTGTGATAGAAGGCGTGAATGGGGCTAGGCACCATCTGCGTGGGCGGACGACTCACGGGCGGCGCATCAATGCGAAACGGGCGATTGGGCATACGCGGATAAGCCGCATCGGGTTTGCCGTCGTGCCCAAACACCACCAACTCTTTGAGCGGTGTGCCATCGTGATCCAGTTGTGTGTATTGCTCTGGAGTGGCGCGGCTCACGCCGTTGGCACCCGGGAAGAGTCCGTACATGTTGTCAAAGCTGTGGTTCTCGGCATAGATCACCACGATGTTTTGAATGCGCGTTAAACGTGCATCGACCTGCTGCGCTGGCGCGCTACGAGGTTGCTGTGCACAAGCGATGATGCCTAAAAACGATGCCGCGATCACGGTACGCTGGAATGTTTGTTTCATGGTGGTCTCTCTATGGTTGTCACGTGCGCTACTTGCCAAAGCCAGCACTGTAGACCAATAAAGAATAGCCGCTGCACACGCCCCCTTGCAGTCAGTTTGAAAATGCAGTCATATGGCTAGAATGACTGCATTGAATGCTTTTCTATAAAGTGACACCATGGTCATGTCAACCATACGAACTTTGCCCGATGAAGTCCACCGCGCCCTGCGCGTACGAGCGGCCAAACCCCGGCTGTGCGTGATTGGCTGAATCATCAAGCCTCTGACACGCTTTATCTAGCATGATGCCGCACCGCACCTTTCATCCCTCCAACCCCTATCCAGCGCCGCGCCTGCCGCTGTTTGCCCGCAACGCAGTTGCCACCTCACACCCGCTAGCAGCGCAAGCTGGCTTGCAGATGATGGCGCGCGGAGGCAACGCGGTCGATGCTGCCATCGCCGCCGCCGCCATGCTGACCGTGACCGAGCCAGTCAGTAATGGCCTAGGTTCGGATGCGTTTTGCATCTTGTGGGATGGCACGCAGCTGCACGGTTTAAACGGTGCGGGTTATGCGCCCGCCGCTTGGGACTGCGCTTACTTCAAACGCAAATATGGCGATGCCATAGCCACGCCGCCCAAGCGCGGCATCGACTCGGTCACGGTGCCCGGTGCCGTGGCGAGCTGGGCAGCGCTCTCTAACCGCTTTGGCAAGCTGCCGTTTGGCGATCTACTGGCTCCCGCCATCGATGTGGCCGAGCGCGGCTATTTAATCCCCACCGTTGTTCAGCAAAAATGGGCTGCTGCTGCGCCCGAGCTGGGTCAGCGCACGCTGGCGGGTGGGTCATGGGCACACAGTTTCCTGCCTTGGGGACGTGCACCGGATGTGGGTGAACTCTTTCAATTTCAAGCGGCAGCGCGTGGGTTGCGCTCGATTGCACAGTCCAAGGGGGAGTCTCTGTATCGCGGCGAAATGGCCAAGGCGTTGGTTGAGTTTTCGCAGGCGCAAGGGGGCGCACTGACGCTGGACGATCTGGCGCAGTTTCAGCCCGAGTGGGTCACGCCCATTTCACAAAACTACCGTGGTTACACGCTGCACGAAATTCCACCCAGCGGGCAAGGCATTGCGGCACTTATGGCGCTGGGCATCCTAGAGCACTTCGATATGGCCAGCCTTGCCGTTGATAGCGCGGCATCGATGCACCTGCAAATCGAGGCCATGAAATTAGCCTTTGCCGACACCTATCGCTATGTCGCCGAGCCAAGCGCCATGCGGGTTTCAAGCGATCAATTGCTTGCAAGCCACTATCTACAAGGTCGTGCCAAATTGATTGATATGAAAAAAGCGCAACATTTCGGCGCAGGCAACCCGGTCAAAGGCGGTACGGTTTACCTCACCACGGCGGACGAGAGCGGCATGATGGTGAGCTTTATCCAAAGCAATTACATGGGATTTGGATCGGGCTGCGTGGAGCCACGCTTTGGCATCAGTTTGCAAAATCGCGGACATGGGTTCCATTTAAATCTGGACAGCGACAACTGCATTGCGCCGCGCAAACGTCCGTTTCACACCATCATCCCCGCCTTTCTCACCAAAGAGGTCAATGGCAAAACCGAACCCGTGATGAGCTTTGGTGTCATGGGTGCCAACATGCAGCCGCAAGGCCATGTCCAAACGCTCTCGCGCATGCTGGACTACCACCAAAATCCGCAGGCGGCTTGCGACGCGCCACGCTGGCGTTTCAACCAAGGACTAGAGATCAACGCCGAGTCCACCATGAACCCAGCAGCCATCCAAGGGCTCAAAGACTTGGGACACCAGATCGCAGTCATCAACGACAGCTACCAAGACTTTGGTGCAGGACAATTGATCTGGCGCATGGGCGACCCTAGGACTCACGGCTACCAAGCCGCCAGCGACTCTAGGCGCGATGGGCAAGCCGTCGGTTTTTAGCATCATCAACCCATGCGGCTGATGCGTGTGCGTTAGCTTTTTCTCAGCCCCAGCCAGATCACCGCTCCCACCACCAACAGCGCACCAGCCATTTGGATGAGCGCAATCGTCTGCCCTAAAACCAACCACGCCATCACCAGCGCAAACACAGGCTCAACGTTCATGATGGCGGCGTTGCGGCCAACGCCCAGCTTGGGTAATACGGTGAGCAAAATCGTAAAACCCATCCCGTAGAGCAGCATGAGCGCTCCCAATGCGCCCCAGCCGATCTGGCCATGCGGCCAATGCGGCCCGCCTTGCAAACACACCGCAGCCGCAGCGACCAAGCCAGCAAGGCCTGCTGTACTCACCGTGCGCACCTTGCCCTCAACGCCGAAGGTGGCGTGTTGCATCACCACCAACGCCGCGCCAAAAAAAGCTGCACTGGCAAGCGCCAGCGCCACACCCACACCGGTTTGTGTGGCAGGAGCCTGTGCACCCAGATGGGCGGAGGCTCCGAGCACATCCAGCGCCAAACATAAACCCAAAAACAAAATGGGCAGCGCTTTTAGAACCGCACGATCAGGCGTTTTACCGTACATCACACGATCCCATAGCGCCGTCCAGATGGGGAAGGTATTAAAAGCAATCAAAGCCAGCGCCACGGGCAAACGCGAAACAGCCGCATACAGCAATTGACTTTGCGCACCAATCAACAGTCCCACCAACAGTAGGCCACGTTTTTGTTTTGTCGTGAGGCTTTTCAGTTGTTCAAACAAACTGCGTCGCCCTAACATCAGAAAAACGACCCACGCGGTTGCAAAACTTCTGGCCGTCACAGCCGTTGAGACATCCAGACCATGGTCAAAAGCGAGCCGCGCTGCCACATGGTTAGACCCCATCATCAAAGCAATCAGTAAAAGGGTGAGAAAAGAGCGCAGGCTCAACGTGCTGGAGGGGGTGGTCATAGCCTTGTACTTTAAACTCAAACCTATGCAAGACCAAACCACCGACAGAATCGCCCATCCCGCCCATGATCTAGCGCCCACCCTCTTGCTACACAAGCCGTCGGGCGTTGCGTTTGACGAAGCGGCTGCGCTCTTGGTGACGGGCAACCGCCTCGCGTCTGATCGCGCCAGCATCACACTGACACAAGAGCAACTCTACAAGCTGCACTGCATCACACCGCTAGAGACCGGAGCCAGTGGCTTGGTGGTCTTCACGCAAGACATGACCGTTAGGCGCAAATTGGTCACCGAAGCGGCTTATGTCGAACACGAATTCATGGTGCACGTGACGGGCGATGTCACGCCTGAACAGCTCGAGCACTTGCTGCGTCCTAAAGCGCATGTTTCCATCAGCACCAACAAAGATGGGATGACGGGACTGCGCTTTGCGCTCAAGGCTTACCGCCCCGGTGACATTGCCGACAACTGCGCCCGCGCGGGCTTAGAGGTACAAGCCATGAAGCGCCTGCGTATCGGGCGCATGCCCGTCGCCAAACTAGCACCCGAGCAGTGGCGTGGGCTGATGGGCTACGAGCGGTTTTAGCGCCAACTCAAAGCGTCTGCGCTTTTTCGCCCTCGGGCTCGCTGGCTGGCCAATCACGGATATAGGCTTTGAGCATTTGATTTTCAAAATTTTGCGAATCCACCACCGTCTTAGCCACGTCATAAAAACTGATCACACCCATCAGCACTTGGCTATCGATCACGGGCATATACCGCGCATGGCGCACCAGCATCATGCGGCGCACTTCATCAAGATCGGTATCGGACGTGCACACCAAGGGAGCGCTATCCATGGCTCGCCCCACCGTGGCATCGCCCACCACACCGCCATTGGCGACCACAGCAGCGATTACCTCGCGAAATGTCAGCATGCCCACCACTTTGCCTTGCGCCATAACCACCAAAGAGCCAATGTCGCGTTCATTCATCAGCTGCATGGCCGTAGCCAAGGTGTGCTCGGGCGAAATGGTAAACAGCGTGCCACCGGTACCGCCGTCTTTAATTCTGAGAATATCGCTGACTTTCATAAACCTCTCCTTGGTTGGGCTGCATATTTTTGAGCCTGTATATTAGCCCACATTCCACATCTTCATCATGCATTACCAAGTCAAAGAAATTTTTTATACCTTGCAAGGCGAAGGCGGCAACGCCGGTCGTCCCGCTGTGTTTTGCCGCTTTGCCGGTTGCAATTTATGGTCAGGGCGCGAGGCGGATCGCAGCAGCGCTACGTGCCCATTTTGTGACACCGATTTTGTTGGCATAGATGGCACGCTAGGCGGCAAATACGCGAGCAGCGAATTACTGGCCAGCCAAATAGAGGCGCTGTGGCCAAGCCCCCATCATGCGCACCGATTGGTTGTGCTCACGGGCGGCGAGCCTTTGCTGCAAGTTGATGCTGCGCTGATCGACGCCTTGCACCGCAAAGGCTTTTGCATTGCGGTTGAAAGCAATGGCACCATTGCAGCGCCTGCTGGCATCGACTGGCTGTGCGTGAGTCCTAAAGCAGGCAGCACGCTGGTACAGCAAACTGGGCAAGAGCTCAAGGTGGTGTGGCCGCAAAGTGGGATTGATCTAGCGGCTCTTGAGCGCTTGGATTTCGCGATCAAATATCTACAGCCCATGGATAATCTCGACCCTGTGCGCAATCGGAACAACACACAGGCGTGTATTGAGATGTGCCGCGCCAATCCCGCGTGGCGACTGAGTTTGCAAACGCACAAAGTCACAGGCATCCGGTAATTTTTAGGTAACCCTTCGATGAATTTAGAAATCAGTCAAACATTTTTCTTTGATGCCGCGCACCGCTTACACCGCGACATTGAAGCCGAGGGCAGTCGCCGCATTCATGGTCATACCTACCACGCCGAAGTGGTGGTGCGCGGCCAGCCCAATCCCACCACCGGCATGGTGCGCGACTTGGGCTTTATCCGCTTAGAAGTCGCCAAGGTTCGCGATCTACTTGACCACCATTTTTTGGACGAAGTCCAAGGGCTGGGCATCCCCACGCTTGAAAACTTATCGATCTTTATCGCCAAAACCATGGCGGACTTTGGTCAGCCTGTCACGCGCGTCTCGGTTTGGCGCGAAGCTCTGGGTGACCGCTGCACGTGGTACGCGCCGGGCGCGACTCCGTAGGCAAGCTCAGCCTATCAGGCAAGCTCAGTCCGAACGACAGGGGATGAGGCCAAGAGTCCTTAAGCTAAGGTGTAAATCGGCACATCGTGCTGCATTGCGAGTGCATCTAGTGTGGCGCGTGTTTGCGTGCTCAACCAGTGCTGTAGCTGCGCCCTTCGTGTCGGCTGCATCATCTGGGCAAAGCTGGCCCCATCAAGTCCCGCAAGCGCACACAGTTTTTTGGCGAAGTGTGGCTCTAGTGCCGCCACCGCCACTCGACCATCTTGACAGCGATAGACCTGATACCCCGCGTGCGCACCGCCCACCGCGCCCGTTGGCAGCGTCAAGCCCCAGCTTCTAGGAAGCGCCGCATAGTGCGCCGCCTCCTCTAGCGAAACCCTGATCGCTCCTGGCTTTGCAGCCACCCTGGCCTGCAAAGCCGCTCCCAGTATGGCTTCCACCGTTAGTAGCGATCCCGTCATGTCAGCAAACAGCGAAGCGGGCAAATCAAGTCCGGGCACCAGTCCCTGCTTGGCCAGATAGGTCAGGTCGTGACCGGCTACTTCAGCCTCAGCACCTTCGCCGCCCACGATGGCAACTTGCCACAGCCTAGGATGACGCTTGTGCAAAGCTGGCCAATCGAGGCTTAAGCGCTTGAGCGCCGATGGGCGAAACGAAGTGAGCAGCACGTCCGCTTTATCAAGCTGCGCGGCCAACCTCGCCTGACCTTTGGTGTCCTTGAGATCAAGCGCCAGCGTGCGAATACCCTGATGCATCTGCGCATACGCCGTTGGGTTGTAGGCTTGCATGGGGTCACCACCGCTGGCGGCCAGCGGCTCGACCTTGAGGCACGTGGCACCGAGCGCACGGCAGCGCATGAGCGCGGCAGGCCCCGGTAAATTGAGCGCAAGGCTCACGATACGAATGCCTTGAAGAGGTTTGTGCGGGGAGGATGCGGTGCGACTCATGTTTTAAATTCTAGCCAAGCTCATTCGCCCCAGCCTGTGCCCCCGCGTGTATAAAGCGTTATGCCGCAAACGACATCATTACCTGACATTCACCATCGCCTAGAGTGCTTCGCGCAGTCCGTGCACGAGCGAACCCATCAAGCGCACGCCCGCAAAATGCTGGGCATTGCAGGGCCGCCGGGTGCAGGAAAGTCAACGCTTGCGCGGCACCTAGCCGAGTGGATCGGGCAAAGTTTGGGGCGCAGCTGCCAAGTCGTTCCCATGGATGGTTTTCATCTTGCGCAAGCCGAGTTAGAACGCCTTGGATTAGCCGCGCGTAAGGGCTCTCCCGCGACGTTTGACAGCCTAGGCTATGCCAACCTCTTGCACCGCATTCGCCACCAACAAGCCGGCAGTGTGATCTATGCCCCTAGCTTTGAGCGAACGCTTGAAGAACCTCTTGCAGGAGCCATCCCCATTGCACACACAACAGAATGGATCATCACCGAGGGCAATTATTTGTTGCTGCAAGAAGGCGCTTGGAGCCACGTCGCGCCGCTGCTCGATGAAGTCTGGTATTTGGACGTAGACCCCGCGCTGTGCCACGAGCGCCTCATGCAACGTCACCAACAATTTGGACGCGACGCACAAGCGGCACAATCGTGGATTGAGAACAACGATGCGCTCAATCATGCCGTGGTGCACGCCAGCAAAGTTCATGCCGATTGGAGTTTATGTTGATAACAGCACCTACCCCGCCCATGGTTCGGCCGCCCGCGCTGGCTGGCAGCTTTTATGCGGCTGATCCGCTCACGCTCATGCACGAGGTCGATGCGCAGCTTGCCCACGCGCAATCCTTGGTTGACGCGCAGCTGGCCGCG
>CAZAIW010000049.1:0-12166 GCA_964485285.1 uncultured Burkholderiaceae bacterium
AGCTTAAGCACGGGCCACTGGCGCTGGTGACGGCGCAGATGCCGGTGGTGGTGGTTGCGCCCAACGACAGCTTGCTGGGCAAGCTCAAAAGCAATATGCACGAGGTTCGCGCCAGAGGCGGCGTGCTGTATGTGCTGGCCGATGCCGACTCGCACATCACCAGCAGCGAAGGCGTACACGTGATCAAACTGCCCGAGCACTACGGCGAACTCTCGCCCCTCTTGCACGTGGTGCCGCTGCAGTTACTGGCCTACCACACCGCCCTCGCACGCGGCACGGACGTGGACAAACCGCGCAACTTGGCCAAGAGCGTGACGGTGGAGTGAGCTTGCCCGCATCCGTCAAGACACTAGAAAGCCCCAACACTGTGAGCAACACCAAAGAAACCGAACGCACCGAGCTGCATAAAACCATTTGGCGCATCGCCAACGACCTGCGCGGCAGTGTGGACGGATGGGACTTCAAGAGCTATGTGCTGGGCATGTTGTTCTACCGCTTTATCTCGGAAAACTTAACGAGTTACCTCAATGAACAAGAGCGCCGAGCAGGCACAACAGGCTTTGATTACGCCGCCTTGAAGGATGCAGATGCTGAGTTTGGCCGTGCGGAAACCGTCAAAGAAAAAGGCTTCTACATCTTGCCCTCGGCGCTGTTCGCCAACGTTCGGGCACGTGCCCGCCAAGATGCCAATCTGAACGAAACCTTGTCACGCATCTTTGCCGACATTGAAGGCTCAGCCACGGGTAGCGACAGCGAAGACGACTTCAAAGGCTTGTTTGATGAGCTTGATGTCAACAGCAACAAACTAGGCCCCACAGTGGCCAAGCGCAATGAAAACTTGGTCAAGATGCTGCAAGCCATTGGCGACCTCAACTTTGGTGACTTTGCAAACAACACCATCGATGCCTTTGGCGATGCCTACGAGTACTTGATGACCATGTATGCCTCTAGCGCAGGCAAGTCGGGCGGTGAATTCTTCACGCCGCAAGAAGTCAGCGAATTGCTCACACGCATCACCGTGGTGGGCAAAACCGAAATCAACAAGGTGTACGACCCCGCTTGTGGCTCGGGCTCTCTGCTGCTCAAGTTCGACAAAGTGCTGGGGCACGGCAATGTGCGCCTAGGTTTTTTCGGTCAAGAAATCAACCTCACCACCTACAACCTGTGCCGTATCAACATGTTCTTGCACGATGTGAACTATGAAAAGTTCAGCATCGTCCATGGCGATACATTGACCGACCCCGCGCACCTAGACGACGAGCCCTTTGAAGCCATCGTCTCCAACCCGCCTTACTCCATCCGCTGGGAAGGCGATGCCAACCCGCTGCTCATCAACGACCCGCGCTTTGCCCCTGCGGGCGTACTCGCGCCCAAGAGCAAGGCCGACTTGGCCTTTACCTTGCACATCCTCAGTGCTTTGGCGGTGAATGGCACGGCGGCGATTGTTGAGTTCCCCGGTGTGCTCTATCGCGGTGGCGCAGAACAAAAAATTCGCCAATACCTGATCGACAACAACTATGTCGATGCTGTCATCCAACTGCCTTCGGATTTGTTTTTTGGCACCACCATTGGCACCTGCATCGTGGTGCTTAAAAAATCAAAGCACGACAACGCCACGCTGTTCATCGATGCCAGCAAAGAATTTGTACGCCACGGCAACAAGAACAAACTAAGCCCGGCGCATCAGCAAAAAATATTGAGCGCCTTCACATCTCGCCAAAGCGTTGACCACTTCGCCCGCTTGGTCGAAAACGGCGAGATTGCCGCCAATGGCTATCAACTGTCCGTGTCCAGCTACGTCGAGCAAGAAGACATGCGCGTGGCGACCGACATTAAAGCCCTCAATGCCGACATCGCCCGCATCGTGGCGCGGCAAGCGCAGCTGCGCGCACAGATTGATGTCATCGTGGCGGATTTAGAAGGGGACGAAGCATGAGCAACCCACCGGGTGGCCAAATCATTCTGTATCAACGTGGTGGAGATACGCCCGCCATTAATGTGCGACTGGATGGCGATACCGTTTGGTTAAGCCAGCAACAGTTGGCAGACCTGTTTCAGACTTCACGTACCAACGTGGTAGAGCATATTGCCAACATCTATGCCGAAGGCGAATTGAACCAAGAGTCAACCTGTCGGGAATTCCGACAGGTTCGCATAGAAGGCACTCGTGAGGTGTCGCGCACCCTGCCTTTTTACAACCTTGACCTCATCATTTCTCTGGGCTATCGAGTGCGTTCACGCATCGCCACTAGCTTTCGCATGTGGGCTACCGAACGGCTGCATGAATACCTCGTTAAGGGCTTCACCATGGACGACGAACGCCTGAAAAACCTAGGCGGCGGCAACTACTGGAAAGAACTGCTAGAGCGCATTCGCGACATTCGCTCCAGCGAGAAAGTGCTCTATCGGCAGGTGCTAGACCTCTATGCCACCAGCGTGGACTACGACCCCAAAGCGCAAGTCAGTGCCGAATTTTTTAAGACCGTACAAAACAAGCTGCACTATGCAGCCCACGGCCAAACCGCAGCCGAAGTGATTCAACAGCGTGCCAATGCGGGTCAGCCATTTATGGGTTTGTTGTCATTCAGCGGTGCGCAGCCCACCAAGGCAGAAGCTGCCGTGGCTAAAAACTACCTCACCGTGGACGAACTCAAGCGGCTCAACACCTTGGTCTCGGCCTATTTCGATGCCGCCGAATTTCGCGCTCTCAACCGAGAGCCTACTTACATGAAAGACTGGCTGGCGCATTTGGAGCAACTCATTGTCGCGATGGGTGGCAAAGCCCTCAAAGGTGCAGGAAAAGTCAGCCATGCCCAAGCGCTGGCTCATGCTGAAAGTCAATACGCCCAATTCAAAACCCAGCTTGACGAGCAAGCTTCGGAGGTGGAAGCCACGTATTTGGAAACCGTCAAAGCTGTGCAGAAAAAAGTCAGTGGAAAGAAAAAACCATGAGCCGAATTGATGCGTTGATTGCTGAGCTTTGTCCTGAGGGGGTGGAGTTCAAGGAACTTTGCGAACTTTTTGTTGTGAAGAACGGTTATACGCCTTCAACGGCCAACAAAGCCTACTGGACAGATGGAACAGTGCCATGGTTCCGACTAGAGGACATACGTACGAATGGACGAATACTCAGTCAGTCGATACAGAAAATCACCACTGAAGCAGTAAAAGGCGGGCGATTATTCCCTGCAAATTCAATCATCGTCGCCACGTCGGCCACCATTGGTGAACACGCACTTATCACGGTTCCACATCTCTCGAATCAAAGGTTTACCTCATTGGCCTTGAAGCAGGAGTTCGCTGATCGACTTAATATGAAATTCGTTTTTTTCTATTGCTTCGTACTTAATAAATGGTGCTGTAGCAACACGACGACTTCTAGCTTCGCATCGGTCGATATGAGTGGGTTTAAGAAATTTCGCTTCCCAATCCCACCCCTAGAAGTGCAACATGAAATTGTCAAAGTACTCGACACATTTACCAAGCTAGAGGCAGAGCTAGAGGCAGAGCTAGCGGCGCGGCGGCGACAGTACCAGTACTACCGTGATGCACTATTAACGTTCGGCGAAAGCCCGAACGCTGGCGCGCAAGCAAGCAAGCAAGCAAGCAAGCAAGCAAGCAAGCAAGCATAAGGTGGACGACCTTGGGTGAAATCGGACACTTCATTCGCGGCTCTGGCATCCAGAAGTCCGACTTCACAGCATCTGGCGTTGGCTGTATTCACTACGGACAGATTCACACACACTATGGAACGTGGGCAGACACAACCAAGTCATTTGTCAGCCCAATCCTTGCAGCACGTTTGAGGACAGCACACACGGGTGATCTAGTCATTGCAACGACGAGCGAAGATGATCAAGCTGTCGCCAAAGCCGTTGCATGGACAGGCGATGAAAGCGTGGTCGTTAGCACCGATGCTTACATCTTTCGGCACACGCTCAATCCAAAATATGCTTCTTACTTTTTCCAGACGGAGCTTTTCCAGTCTCAGAAAAAACCATACATCACAGGAACCAAGGTGCGCCGCATTTCAGGTGCGAGTCTTGCAAAAATTCGCATTCCAGTCCCGTCACTCGAAGAACAGACGCGCATCGCTACCATCCTCGACCGCTTCGACGCGATGGTGAACGACATCTCTTTTGGCCTGCCCGCCGAAATCAAAGCACGTCGCCAGCAGTATGAGCATTACCGCAATCGCTTGCTCACATTCAAGGAAGCTGCATGAGCGAAGACCTCAAGCCCTATCGCTATGAAACCATTGCGCTGTCGAACGAGAGCACGGTGGTGGCCGAGTTCGTGCCCGATTTTCAAGGGGTGCGCCAAATCACTTACCAGTCTGAGGCAGAGCTAGAGAAAGAATTCATTCAACAGTTGCTGGCGCAGGCCTATGCCTACCTGCCCATGACCACAGAGGTCGCGTTAGAGGCTAATTTGCGCAGCCAGCTAGAGCGCCTCAATAAGGTGGTGTTTTCGCAGGCTGAGTGGGAGAAGTTTTTCAGCACCTGTGTGGCGAGTGCAAACGATGGCATTTTGGAAAAAACCGCACGTATTCAAGAAGACCATGTGCAGGTGCTCAAGCGTGACGACGGCACGATCAAAAACATTTACCTGATCGACAAAGCCAACATTCACAACAACGCCTTGCAGGTGATTAACCAGTACGAAGCCAATGGCAAGCGCGCCAACCGTTATGACGTGACGGTGCTGGTGAACGGCTTGCCCATGATTCACATTGAGCTCAAGCGCCGTGGGGTGGACATCCGCGAAGCGTTTAACCAGATCAACCGTTACCAGCGCGACAGCTTTTGGGCGGGCTCGGGTTTGTTTGAGTATGTGCAACTGTTCGTCATCAGCAACGGCACGCTCACCAAGTACTACAGCAACACGGTGCGCGATGGGCACTTAAAAGAGCAAAACGCACGGCGTGGCAAAGGCGGAAGCAAAAGCAAAACGTCGAATAGCTTTGCATTCACCAGCTGGTGGGCGGATGCGAAGAACAGGCCGATTACCGAGCTGGCGGGTTTTACTAAAACGTTTTTTGCCAAGCACACACTACTCAACATCTTGACCAAGTACTGCGTGTTCGATGTAGACCGCAAGCTGCTAGTGATGCGGCCTTACCAAATTGTGGCAGCGGAGCGCATTTTGCAGCGCATTGGCACAGCCACCAACCACAAGCAGTTGGGCGGGGTAGAGGCCGGTGGCTACATCTGGCACACCACTGGCAGCGGCAAGACGCTGACCAGCTTTAAAGCGGCGCAGCTGGCGCGTGGATTGCACGGTATCGACAAGGTGTTGTTTGTGGTGGATCGCAAGGATTTGGACTACCAAACCATGCGCGAGTACGAGCGCTTTGAAAAGGGCGCGGCCAACTCCAACACATCGACTGCTGTGCTGCAAAAGCAGCTGGAAGACCCGAACGCTCGCATCATCATCACGACGATTCAAAAGCTCTCGCGCTTTGTGGCCAAGAACAAAAAGCATGCGGTATATGACGCGCATGTCGTCGTGATTTTTGACGAGTGCCACCGCAGCCAGTTTGGTGATATGCACACAGAAATCACGCGCACGTTCAAGCGTTATCACTTGTTTGGCTTCACGGGTACGCCTATTTTTCCGGATAACTCAAGCTCAGCTGGCAACCCGTTGCGCCGTACCACCGAGCAAGCCTTTGGTGACAAGCTGCACACGTACACGATTGTGGATGCCATCAACGACAAGAATGTGCTGCCGTTTCGCATTGACTACATCAACACCATCAAGTCGAAGGCGAACATCAAAGATAAAAAGGTATCGAGCATCGACACCGAGCAAGCGCTGCTTGCGCCGCAGCGCATTTCGCAAATCGTGGGCTACATCCGCGAACACTTTGACCAAAAGACCAAACGCAGCGGTGGCGCTAGTTATGTGCACAGCGTGGTTGCTAACGTAGCTGAAGTCATCTCCAGCAAAAACCAGATTGAGGAAGTGCGGCGCAAGCAGCGGTTCAATGGGTTTAACTCGTTGTTTGCTTGTGCCTCAATTGAGGCGGCCAAGCATTACTACCAGCAATTCAAAGATCAGCAAAAAGAACTGCCACAGGCACAGCGCTTGAAGCTTGGCTTGATTTACAGCTATGCGGCCAACGAAGAAGAGTCTGATGGCTTGCTAGAAGAGGAAGCGTTTGAAACCGAAGCGCTCGACCCAAGTTCACGCGATTTTCTGGAGGCAGCCATTGCCGACTACAACGCCATGTTTGGCACCAGCTACGACACGTCGGCGGACAAGTTTCAGAACTATTACAAGGATGTATCGCAGCGCCTCAAGAGCCGCGAGCTGGACATGGTAATCGTGGTCAATATGTTTTTAACGGGGTTTGATGCCACCACGCTCAACACGCTGTGGTTGGATAAAAACTTAAAGAGTCATGGGTTGATTCAAGCGTATTCGCGCACCAATCGCATTTTGAATTCGGTCAAAACCTACGGCAACATTGTGTCGTTTCGTAACTTGGAGCAAGCAACCAACGATGCCATTGCCTTGTTTGGCAACAAGGACGCGAAAGGCATTGTGTTGTTGAAGCCTTATGCGGAATACCTCAAAGAATATGAAAAGCTGGTGGGGCAATTGGTGACCACTTTTCCCCTTGACCAAGCGATGGTGGGTGAGGCGGCGCAGAAGGCATTCATCAAGTTGTTTAGCGCGATCTTGCGGCTCAAGAACATCCTCACCGCGTTTGATGATTTTGCGGGTAACGAGGTTTTGACCCAGCGAGAGTTTCAGGACTATCTCAGCATCTACCTGAATTTGTATGCCGACTTTCGCCGTGCATCGGATGCCGAGAAAGAGGCCATTAACGATGACGTGGTGTTCGAGATCGAGCTGATCAAACAGGTGGAAATCAACGTGGATTACATCTTGCTGTTGGTTGAGCAGTATCTGAAGAAAAAAGGCACGGGCGAAGACATCGAAATTTTCGCCACCATCGAACGCGCCATCAACGCAAGCCCAAGTTTGCGTAACAAGAAAGACCTTATTGAGCAGTTTGTCAATTCTGTGTCTACCAAATCCAAGGTCGATGCGCAGTGGCAGGTGTTTGTGGCTGCAAAGAAGGTCGAGGAGTTGGAGCGCATCATTGCGCAGGAAAACCTCAACGCCGAAGAGGCGCGTAGCTTTATGGACAATGCTTTTCGTGATGGCGTGCTTTCAAGCACGGGCACGGCCATCACAAAAATCTTGCCGCCCGTGTCTCGGTTTTCAAAGAGCAACAACCACGCCAACAAAAAGCATTCGGTGCTGGAGAAGTTGACGGCATTCTTTGAGCGGTATTTCGGGCTGGTGTGACCTAAAGCGGCTTGGGCTACGACTATTTCGGCTTGTTCTGAAATAGTCCGTTTGCTTACCTCACATAACTCACAAACTGATCCAATGGGCGGCGCACTTTTTTGAGTTTGACGAGCCAGTCGTTGGCCTCTTCGCGGTAGCCCAGCGGCAAGATCGCCGTGCTGCGCAGTCCACGCGCACGCAGGCCCAGTATCTCGTCCAGCGCTTTGGGGTCAAAGCCTTCCATGGGCGTAGCGTCTACCTCTTCTTCGGCAGCGGCAATCAAGGCGGTGCCAAGGCCGATGTAGGCTTGCTTGGCGGCGTGGTTGAAGTTGACTTCGGCATCGCGTGCGGGGTACATCTTGAGGAGCATCTGGCGATAGTTTTCCCAGCCTTCGCTGGTAAAGCCGCGCTCGCTGTTGGTCAGATCAAACATGGCGTTGATGCGCTCAGGCGTGTAGTTGTCCCAAGCCGCAAACACGACCAGGTGCGAGCCGTCGGTAATTTGTCCTTGGTTGTTGGCTATCGCCTTGATTTTTTCGCGCGTTTGGGCGTTGGTCACCACGATCAACTCGTAGGGCTGAAGTCCGCTTGATGTGGCGGCTAGGCGTGTCGCCTCAATGATGCGTGCCACTTTGTCTTCGGGCACCGCTTTGGCGGGATTCATTTTTTTGGTCGCGTAACGCCACTGGAGTTTGTCAATTAAGGACATAGAAGCTTTCTGTTAGTTGAAGGTTGGGATGGACGGAAGTGCTCGATATGAGGCTGGTACGCCGTCAATTCAAGACTCGCCATGATAATCAACCCATGGCCTTACTCTCGTTACTTGACGCTCAACTCGCTTTTGGGCACTTCGCACTTCTTGATCACACCGATTTTTCTTTAGAGGCCAATGAGCGCGTCGGTCTTATTGGCAGGAACGGCGCGGGCAAGTCATCGCTGCTGAAAATTTTTGCGGGTCTGCATTCGTTTGATGATGGAGCGCTGCATATCCAAAATGGCGTTCGCATTGCCTACGTGGCGCAGGAACCCTTGCTGGACGATACCGCCAGCGTGTTTGAGGCGGTCAGCGTGGGGCTGGCACCCTTGATCGCAGCCATTGACTTGTACTGTGCTGGCGATGCCGACAATTTGGACGAGCTGCAAACGCACATTGAACGCCTAGGCGGTTGGAACTGGGAGCAGCGCGTGAGCGAAGCGATTGAGCGCCTAGGTTTGCCGCGCAACAGCCTGATTAGCACCTTGTCGGGCGGCACCAAAAAGCGCGTCGCGCTGGCGCAGGCTCTCGTCACCCAGCCCGATGTGCTACTGCTTGACGAGCCGACCAATCACTTGGATTTGCAGGCGATTGGTTGGTTAGAGGAGTTGCTGCTGGGCTTCAAAGGCAGCCTGATCGCCATCACGCATGACCGCTCATTTTTGGACGCGATGGCCACGCGCATTGTGGAGCTTGACCGTGGCAAGCTGCGCGAGTACCCGGGTAACTTCAGCGCCTACGTCACGCAAAAAGCCGATCAGCTTGAGATGGAAGCCACCGTCAACGCCAAGGCCGACAAGCTGTTGGCGCAAGAAGAGGTGTGGATCAGAAAAGGCGTGGAGGCACGCCGCACACGTGCGCAAGGGCGCATCACGCGCTTGCAAGAGATGCGTGCCAACCGCGCGGCACGGCGCGATCAGCTGGGCCGCGTGAACTTGGACGTGAGCTCGGGCGAGCGCAGCGGAAAAATAGTCTCCGAGCTGGTGGATGTGTGCAAACAATTTGGCGACAAAATCATTGTGAAAGACTTCACCGCCACCATCATGCGCGGCGACAAAGTGGGCTTGATCGCCCCTAATGGCGCGGGCAAGACGACGCTGCTGAAAATCATTTTGGGCGAACTCGCACCCGACAGCGGCAAAGCGCGGCAAGGCGCTAACTTGAGCATTGCGTATTTCGACCAGATGCGTGATGCGCTGGATTTAGATGCCACGCTAGAAGACTTCATCAGCCCCGGCTCGGAATGGGTAGAGATTGGCGGCAACAAAAAACACGTCAAGAGTTATCTGGCTGACTTTTTGTTTGAGCCTGCGCGGGCGCTCTCCCCCGTGCGCAGCTTGAGCGGCGGCGAGCGCAACCGGCTCCTCTTGGCGCGCCTGTTTGCAAGGCCTGCCAACGTGCTGGTGCTGGACGAGCCAACTAACGATTTAGATATTGACACGCTAGAGCTGCTAGAGGATTTACTCCAGCAATTTGATGGCACCGTCTTCTTGGTCAGCCACGACCGCACGTTTTTA
This sequence comes from uncultured Burkholderiaceae bacterium, assembly GCA_964485285.1. GTDB lineage: Bacteria > Pseudomonadota > Gammaproteobacteria > Burkholderiales > Burkholderiaceae_C > JASGCK01. The sequence goes on from CAZAIW010000049.1 coordinate 9,577, forward strand.
GATAACGTCGTTACCAGCACCATCGTGTGGGAAGGCGACACCAGCGCAGGCCTGTGGCGCGAGTACGAAGGCGGCGTGAGCGACTGGCTCGTGCAAAGCGCCCGCAGCAAGAAATTGGCCGAAAATAAAAAGGCACCTATCCCGCAAGCCTCATCTCATAAGGCTCCCAAGGCCAATGCGCCCGCAAACCAATCCACACAAGGCGTGCCGGCAAGTGCCTTGAAAAAAAAGCTCAGTTTTAAAGATCAGCGGGAGTTGGATAGCCTGCCCAGCAACATCGAGTCGCTAGAGAAAGAACAAAGCGAGCTACGCGCCGAACTGGCCCAGGGCAGCGTGTTTGCCAAAGACCCCGATCGCGCAACGCAGCTTCTTAAACGCGATGCCGAGATTGAATCGGCCCTGCTGGAGCTGCTCGCGCGGTGGGAGCAGCTGTCTGCATAATTTAGAAAAACTTCAAGGAGCATTGATATGGACTTAGGTATCAAAGGTCGTACCGCTTTGGTTTGCGGCGCAAGCAAGGGACTGGGCTTGGGCTGCGCCGAGGCCTTGGTGCGCGAGGGCGTGAACGTGGTCATGGTGGCACGTACCGCCAGCACCCTAGAAGCGGCGGCGGCCAAGCTGCGTGCGATTCAGCCCGGTGTTTCGGTGCTCGCCATCGCCGCCGACATTACCACCGCCGCAGGGCGCGATGCGGCGCTTGCCACGTACCCAAACTACGACATTGTGGTCACCAACGCAGGCGGGCCGCCGCCGGGGGACTTTCGTGATTGGAGCCGCGAGACGTGGCTTGCGGCGCTAGACGCCAACATGCTCACGCCCATCGAGCTCATCAAGGCCACACTGGACGGCATGATGGCGCGTGGCTTTGGACGCATCATCAACATCACCTCCAGCGCGGTGAAAGCGCCTATTGACATTTTGGGACTGTCCAATGGAGCGCGTAGTGGCCTGACGGGTTTTGTGGCGGGCGTGGCACGCAGCGGCGCGGCGGCAAAGAACGTGACCATCAACAACTTGTTGCCGGGCATTTTTGATACCGACCGCATTGTGAGCAACTTTGCAGCGCAAGCCAAAAAGACCGGGCAGTCGCTGGAAGAGGTACGCGCCTCACGCATCCATGCGCATCCGGCCAAACGCCTTGGCACACCCGCCGAGTTTGGCGCGACCTGCGCATTTTTGTGCAGCGTACACGCCAGCTACATCAACGGACAAAACATCTTGATCGATGGCGGAAGCTACCCCGGAACCTTCTGAGCAACAAGCTCAAACGCTGTTTTCAACCGATCGCTGCGAGCAAGACTACCGCATGGCACTGGCGCGGCATAAACAAGGCCTTGCGCCCGATCATCTTGAGGTTCCGACCTAGAATTCAAACATGAACACCATCCTTAAACAATTTGACATTTCAGGGCGCATCGCGCTGATTACCGGATCGTCCTCGGGCATTGGCTTTGCGCTGGCGCGGGGTCTGGCGCAAGCGGGCGCAACCGTGGTGCTCAATGGACGCGATACCGACAAGCTCAACCACGCGGCGCTCATACTGGAGCGCGAAGGCATTCATGCGCATGCGGTGGCGTTTGATGTCACCGATGCCGCCGCCGTAGAGGCCGGCATTGCCCGTATTGAAGAGGACATCGGCGCGATTGACATCTTGGTGAACAACGCCGGCATGACGCGCCGCGCACGGTTAGACGAATTTAAAGACGAGGACTGGCACGCCATCATGCGCACCAACATCGACAGCGTCTACATGGTGGGGCGCACGGTCGCGCGGCGCATGATTGCGCGCAAGGCGGGCAAGATCATCAACATCGCTTCGGTGCAAAGCGAGCTGGGACGTCCCGGCATTGCGCCTTATGCCGCGAGCAAGGGCGCGGTCAAAATGCTGACCAAGGGCATGGCAATTGACTGGGCACCGCTGGGTCTCAACGTCAACGCGATTGGCCCGGGCTACTTTAAAACCGAGCTGACCGAAGCGCTGGTCAAAGACGAAGCCTTTAGCGCGTGGCTCATGAACCGCACGCCCGCCAAGCGCTGGGGGAATGTTGAAGATTTGGTGGGCACGGCGGTGTATTTGTCGAGTGATGCCTCGCGCTTTGTCAACGGTGCCGTCATTTATGTCGATGGCGGCGTGACTAGTACGCTTTAAGCGCACGCTTTGAACATCCGTTTAGATTGAACTGCCATGCATTACCCCATTCACAACTTTACCGTTTTAGAGTCCATCCACGGGCGCATCATTGTCAACCGTCATTGCGCCTTCCAAGCCGATGCCTTAGCCAAAACGGGTGCCACGCACATTGAGAGCGAACTGAGCAATCTGCTCACCGTTGCCAACACCTTACCGGACGATGCCGTGCTGGTCGATGGCGGTGCCAACATCGGGCTGGTCACCGTACCGCTAGCACAGATGGGACGCTCGCGCCGCTGGACGATTCACGCCTTTGAGCCCCAGCGCATGATCTACAACGCGCTATGCGGAACGCTTGCGCTGAACGATCTGGCCCACGTGCATGCTTACCAAAAGGGACTGTCGGACGCGGCTGGCACCATGCAGGTGCCCAGTGTGGATTACGGCGTGGCGCAAGAC
>CAZAIW010000050.1:0-12163 GCA_964485285.1 uncultured Burkholderiaceae bacterium
CTTTAGACATGAGCTGCTTGAGCGCGGTGAGAACATTTCGTGGTGGGGCAATGTACGTTTTGAAAAATCATTCACGCCCGATCTGTGCAACTTGATGGCCGACAGCGGCTGCATCGCTATCTCGGGTGGGCTAGAGGTGGCCTCCGACCGTTTGCTGGCGCTCATGAAAAAAGGTGTGTCGGTGGCTCAGGTGGCGCGTGTGACCAAAGCGTTTAGCGAGGCGGGCATCTTGGTTCATGCGTATTTGATGTACGGCTTTCCCACGCAAACCGTGCAAGACACCGTCGATAGCCTAGAGTACGTACGGCAATTATTTGCCACCGGTTGCATCCAGTCGGGGTACTTCCATCGCTTCACGTGTACCGTTCACTCGCCCGTGGGGCTTGACCCGCAAAGCTATGGCATCACGCTAGAGCCTTTGCCGCAGGTGGCTGCGAACCGCGTGTTTGCTAAAAATGATGTGCAGTTTGTCGACCCCACCGGCGTTGACCATGACGCGCTGGGCGCAGCGCTGAACAAGGCGCTGTACAACTTTATGCACGGTGTTGGACTAGAGGCTAATGTGCGCAGCTGGTTCACCCAGCGTGTGCCCAAAACCACGGTGGCCAAAGACTTTATTGCGCAGGCGCTGCTTACGACTCGGGCTTGATGCCCGCCGCCTTAATCACTTTTGTCCAGCGCGTTAGCTCGCTTTTCACAAACTCGGTGTAGTGCTTGCTACCGGCGGGTGGCACAACAAATCCATTGGACTCTAGGCGCTGGCGAAAGCTGGCGGACTTGAGGACTTCTTGCATGGCCGCGTCCAGTTTGTCGGTGATGGCTTTGGGCGTGCCTTTGGGCGCGGAGAGGCCTGACCACGAAATGGCTTCAAACCCTTTGTAGCCGGACTCAGCAACCGTGGGCACATCGGGATAAAGAGGATTGCGCTGACTGCTGGTGACCGCCAGTGGACGCAGCTTGCCTGCTTTGACGTGCTGCAAAGCCGAGTCTTGATTGATGAAAATGATTTTGATGGTGCCTGCCAGCAAATCGTTTAGCAACGGGCCGCCGCCCCGATACGGGATGCCCGTCATAAAGATACCCGCAGTTTGCTTAAACAACTCCATCGCCATGTGCCCCGATGCGGCTGGGGTGTAACCGTAGTCAAGCTGACCCGGATGCATCTTGGCGTAGTCCACCAACTCTTTCACTGTTTTGAATGGCAAGGACGGATGCACGACCAACACGTTAGGCCCCGAGTGAACTTGCGAGATGTGCACAAAGTCGGTGAGCGAGTTGTATTTGACGTTGGCATCAAGGCCATGCGCCACCGCGTTTTGTCCAACGCCAGTTTGAATCAGCGTGTAGCCATCGGGCGCGGCTCGGACAGCTTTGTCAGTGCCAATAACACCGCCCGCGCCGCCCACGTTGTCCACAACAAAGGCTTGCTTGAGTTGGCGACTGAGCTCTTCGGCGACCAAGCGCCCCATCACATCGCTGGTGCCGCCTGCAGGAAAGGGGACGATGATTTTGACCGGTCTGCTGGGGTAGTCGGCGCTGGGCGCGCTTTGCGCAAAACTAGGCGCAATAAGGCTTTGCGCCATGATGAGTGTGGTCACTAACGATATGATTTTTTTCATGACTCTCTCCATTTAATAAAGTCATCTTGACCGGATCATGTTGATGATCGAACCAGACAAGGCTGCTTGTTGTCAAACTTCCAATCGGGGATAAGGTACTGCATGGCCACCGCATCGTCACGTGCGCCAAGGCCGTGCGCCAGATAAAGCGCGTGCGCTGCGCTCACGGCATCCATATTGAGCGTGACACCCAGCCCACCCGCTTGCGGCACATCAACCAAGCCTTGTTGAATCGTCAGTTTTTCGCGCAGCAAGTTTTGCCCGTCTTGCCAAATCCAGTGCGTGTCAATAGCCGTTACCTTGCCGGGAGCCGCTGCCGCCACATGCGTGAACATGGCGAGCGACACATCGAAGTGGTTGTTGGAGTGCGAGCCCCACGTCAGCCCCCAATCGCGGCAGGTTTGCGCCACGCGGACCGAACCCGCCATCGTCCAAAAATGCGGGTCAGCTAGCGGAATGTCCACGCTTTGCAGCGAGAGCGAATGCCCAAGCTGCCGCCAGTCGGTCGCCACCATATTGGTCGCGGTGGGCAGACCCGTGGCGCGGCGGAACTCGGCCATCACCTCGCGCCCACTAAAGCCAGCTTCTGCGCCGCAGGGGTCTTCGGCATAAGCCACCACGCCGTGCATATCGCGCATCAGGCGGATCGCGTCTTTGAGCAACCAGCCACCGTTGGGGTCTAGCGTGACGCGCGCTTTAGGAAAGCGCTCGTGCAGCGCTCGCACGGCCTCAACCTCTTCCTCGCCGCGCAGCACACCGCCTTTGAGTTTGAAGTCGTTAAAACCGTACTTGGCGTGCGCTGCCTCGGCTTGGCGAACAATAGCCTCGGGCGTGAGCGCAACTTGGTTGCGATGGGCAAACCACCCGTCGCTGCTGGTGGCTTCATCGCGGTAGGCCAAGTTGGTTTTTGCCTTGTCGCCCACGTAAAAAAGATAACCCAGCATCTCAACTTGCGTGCGCTGTTGCCCCTCGCCCAGCAAGGCGCTAACGGGTATGCCCAAGTGTTGACCTAGCAAGTCCAGCAGACAAGACTCGACGGCGGTCACGGCATGAATAGTGGTGCGCAGATCAAAAGTTTGCAAGCCGCGCCCGCCTGCATCGCGGTCGGCAAACTGTGTGCGCATGCGGTTGAGCACCGCTTGTACGTTGCCAATCGACTGACCCACCACCAGTGCGCGAGCATCCTCCAGCGTTTGCCGAATCTTCTCGCCACCCGGTACTTCGCCAATCCCGGTGCGCCCTGACGAGTCGGTCAAGATGAGTAAATTGCGTGTGAAAAAGGGGCTATGCGCCCCCGATAAATTGAGCAGCATACTGTCGTATCCTGCAACAGGGATGGCGCGAAGGGCGGTGATCGTGGGGGCAGCAGAGGTCATATGGGCGGGGAAGTGCAAACTTGATTTTGGTAGCGCTATCATTTTGATCTTCGGATTCTAACGAATCCCATAACCTCGCCCATATTGATGGGAGTAGAGAATCGTTCATTTCGCATATATGCTAACATCTGAACATGACTTGGCGCATTGTCTACTACAGTGAAAAAGTAAAAGATGCCGTGATGGCCTTGCCAGCAGGCATAGCGGCCGATTACCTACGCCTAGCCAAAGCCATGGCCGAATTTGGTGCGAATCTGCGCATGCCACATTCACGCGCCATGGGAGGCGGCCTATTCGAGTTGCGTCCCAAAGGCGTTGAAGGAATAGGCCGCGTGTTTTACTGTACGCAGGTGGGTCAGCAAATCGTGGTGCTTCACTCCTTCGTTAAAAAGACACAAGAGACACCGGATTCAGAAATGCGAATTGCGCGCAAAAGATTACAAGAGGTTAAACATGCCAAACATTGACAGCTATCAACCTGTTCCGCACGATGCGGCCTTTCATAACGCCGTGCTCGCCAAGTCTGGTGTTAAAGCTGCATATGAAGCGCTAGAGGAGGAGTACACAGCGCTGCACGCCTTGCTGGCCGCACGCCAAGACGCGGGACTTACGCAATCGCAAATCGCTATCCGTATGGGGACAACGGTCTCAGCCGTTTCGCGCCTAGAGGGCTCTTTGCGTAGCGAAAAGCATTCGCCGTCCTACGCCACTTTGCGCAAATATGCCAAAGCGTGCGGCAAGCGGTTGGTGGTGCAGATGGTGTAGAGCAGCTTATTAAATTGACTGCGAACCCAGCTTTTTGATCAGTGCGTCCAGCTGCTCCATCTCATCGGCTTTTAAGTCAGACAGTGGCGCACGAACCGGACCCGCGCTGTGCCCCACCAGCTTGGCACCGGCCTTCACGATGCTGACAGCGTAGCCCTGTGTTTTGTTACGGATCGCAAGGTAGGGCATGAAAAATTCGCGTAGCAACTTGTGCTGCGTTGCCATGTCGTCTTTTGCCACAGCATGGTAGAAGTCCATCGCGGTTTTGGGGATGAAGTTAAACACAGCGCTGGAGTACACCGGCGTGCCCAAAGCTTTATACGCGGCGGCGTAGACCTCCGCCGTTGGCAGGCCGCCCAAGTAGGCAAAGCGATCTCCCATGGACATGTAAATCGAGGACATGGTTTCAATATCGCCCACGCCATCTTTAAATCCAATCAGATTAGGGCAGCGATCTGCCAAGATGCGCAGCGATGCGGGCGTGAGCTTGCAGACATTGCGGTTGTAAACAATCACGCCAAACTTGACGCTGTTGCACACCTGCGTGACGTGCTCAATTAAGCCTTCTTGACCCGCCTCGGTCAGGTAATGCGGCAGCAGCAAAATACCATGCGCACCAAGGCGCTCGGCCTCTTGCGCACATTGAATCGCAAAGCGGGTGTTGCCGCCCGCGCCCGCAATGATGGGCACCTTGCCACGGCAAGTATCAACCGCCGTTTTGATGATCTGCGCGTACTCCTCGCCCATGAGCGAGAAAAATTCGCCTGTTCCGCCCGCCGCAAACAAGGCCGACGCGCCGTAGGGCGCTAGCCACTCCAAACGATCCGCATAGCCTTTAGGGTTGAAGTCGCCGTTGGCATGGAAGTCCGTTAGCGGAAACGACAACAAACCGCTGGACATGATGGTTTTAAGTTCTTGAGGATTCATATGAGTCTTTCTAGTCAAAGTTTTTGTATCGCTACCATATTCAGATTTGGATTGTAGCAAAAGAACATCGGGAGCGTATTTAACTACTACCCCGCTCGACAATAGAAAAGCCGACATCCACAATCGGTTTTTCAACGGCTCGTCCTTCCGCTCGATCCATCAAGTACTGCGCCGCCATGCGACCAATTTCAGCGCCGTTGATGCGCACAGTTGACAAGCCGGGCTCTATATCTGCGCCAAAGGAGACATCGCCAAAACCCATGACGGATAAGGCTTTGGGGACTTTGATACCACGCGCCAGCGCTTCGGTCAGCACGCCCATGGCCAGCAAGTCGGAGCTACAAAAAACGGCATCGACCTTGGGTTTTTTCGACAAGATATTGATGAAGGCATCGCGCCCGCTTTTGAGCGTGCGTGACTCCCCCACATTGACCGTAAAAACATCACCCAGCTTGGCCGCGTGTACGGCTTGCTTGAAGGCTGCTGCGCGGCGGTCGGCGCGCTCGTCACCGGCAGTGACCAGCGCAAAGCGTCGGCGGCCTTTATCGAGCAGGAACTTGGCAACCGCGCGCCCAATCTCTAAGTGCGAAAAACCAATCAACATATCAATAGGCGTTTGCGTCAAGTCCCACGACTCCACCACTGGGATGCCGGCGGCAACCAATCGAGCTCTGGCCTTGCCGGGGCGCAGTACGCCGGCTAGAAAAATACCGTCAGGGCGGCGACCAATGACGGCCTCTAAGAGCGCTTCCTCGCGCTCAGGTGAGTAACTCGACTGCCCCAGCATCAGCTGGTAACCCGCATCAAACAAAGCGTTGTTCAGGGTTTCAACCGTTTGCATAAACACCGACATCACGGTGCTGGGCACGACCGCCGCAATGATGCGCGAGCGACTCGATGCCAGCGAGCCCGCCATGCGGTTGGGCACGTAGCCTGTGCGCTCAACGGCGGTCAGCACTCTCTTCAGTACCTCCGTCGATACGCTGGTTGGTTTGTTGATGGCACGCGACGCTGTGATGGGCGCAACGCCTGCCAATTTGGCGACATCTTGCAGCGTGATGGCTCCGCTGGAGCGGCGAGATTTTTTGGTAACAGGGGCAGCGGGATGCGTGGACATAAGCGGCAACAAAAACGTTGATACGGGCGACTCAATGGCGGTGACAGCTGGGCAAAATGGTAGCGCTATCATAAATGCTAAACTTCACTGAAAAATGCACAGGAGAAATCATTTATGAGCGCGGATCAAGTGCCACTCACCATTGTGATGCATGAGGCGGACAACGTTGCCATTGTCGCTAATAACGGCGGTTTGCCCGCAGGGACAAGTCTTGTCAGCGGACTTGTGCTGAAAGACAAAGTCCCGCAAGGTCACAAAGTGGCGCTGGTGGATGTGCCGCGTGGTGCGCCGGTGCTGCGCTACGGCATTCCGATTGGGTTTGCCAATCAAGACATTGCGGCGGGATCGTGGGTGCATGAGCGCTTGCTCGCGATGCCCGAGGCCAGGGGCTTGGCGGATTTGCCCATGGCGACCGTGCAGGCCAAACCATTAGAGCCTTTAACGGGCTATACGTTTGAAGGCTACCGTAACCGCGATGGGTCGGTGGGCACACGCAATATCTTGGCCATTACGCAAACCGTGCAGTGCGTGGCTGGCGTGACCGCTTTTGCGGTGCAGCGTATCAAGGCCGAGCTGTTGGCGCAGTACCCCAACGTCGATGACGTGGTGAGCCTAGAGCACACCTATGGCTGCGGTGTCGCCATCGATGCGCCGGGTGCCATCATCCCCATTCGCACGCTGCGCAACATCACGACCAATCCCAACTTTGGCGGAGAGGTTATGGTGGTCAGTTTAGGGTGCGAGAAGCTGCAGCCCTCTCGTTTATTGCCTCCTGGCAGCATCCCGCTGGTAGACCAATCAGGGCAAGGCTTGCAGGCCGATGGCATGCTCAAAAATGAGCTTGGATTCGATCACGTGTGCCTGCAGGACGATGGTCACGTGGGCTTTATGTCGATGGTGGAGGTGATCATGACAACGGCCAAAGCCCATCTTGAGCGCTTGAATGCGCGTCGCCGCGAGACCGTGCCCGCTAGCGAGTTGGTGGTTGGTGTGCAGTGCGGCGGCAGCGATGCGTTTAGCGGCGTGACTGCCAATCCAGCGGTTGGTTTTTGTACCGACTTGCTGGTGCGAGCAGGCGCATCCGTGATGTTCTCCGAGACCACCGAGGTGCGCGACGGTATCGCGCAGCTCACCAGCCGAGCCGCCACGCCCGAGGTCGCCCAAGCGCTTGTGCGCGAGATGGCGTGGTACGACGACTACCTTAAGCGCGGGGGCGTTGACCGCAGCGCCAACACCACGCCGGGTAACAAAGCGGGGGGTCTCTCCAACATTGTTGAAAAAGCCATGGGCTCGATTGTCAAGTCGGGCTCGGCGGTTATTTCGGGCGTGCTTGCGCCGGGTGAAAAATTAACGACCAAAGGCCTGACTTATGTGGCAACGCCGGCATCCGACTTCATTTGCGGCACGCTACAGCTGGCAGCCGGCATGAACTTGCACGTGTTCACCACCGGGCGCGGTACGCCTTATGGATTGGCGGAAGTTCCCGTCATCAAAGTGGCCACTCGCAGCGATTTAGCAAGGCGCTGGCATGACTTGATGGACATCAACGCGGGTCTCATTGCAGACGGCGCCAAGTCCATCGAAGAGGTGGGCTGGGAGCTGTTCCGCTTCATGCTGGACGTAGCCAGTGGTCGCAAAAAAACATGGGCCGAGCGGTGGCAACTGCATAACTCGCTGGTGCTGTTTAACCCTGCGCCGGTGACGTAAGACTCAGCAGTTTGGCGACGGCAAGGCTGCTTTGTCAGCCAACCAAGCCTTCATCTCTTCAAACACGGGGCTCGAATCGACCTCGTTAAAAATCTCGTGATAAAGCGTTTCGTAGCAAGTCGATTGCAGCAAGGCGCGCGGTGCAAGGCGGGTCAATTCACGGCTTGCGGCGGGGTCCACCAATTTGTCTTGTCCAGCAAACATCAGCAGTGTGGGCGTGCTCCATGTGCGGGCGACTTGCCGCACCGCTGCGCCGCTGTCAATGATCCAGCGTATCAGGCGCGGCGAGATGCGGTCGTGCACCAACGGATCGGCAAGGTAAGCCGCCACCACGGCTGCATCATGCGAAATTTTGTTTGCGTCCAGTCCATTTGGCAGCGCCACATTGGGTGCAATGGTGGGCAAGATGGCTAGCAACAATCGGTCGATCCCTTTGAGCTTCGCTCCCAGCGCGGGCGACGAGAGTATCAATCCATCGATGGGACGCAGCGCCAGCGAGACAAACCGCGCCACCACCAAGCCGCCCATGCTGTGCCCCAGCAAGATGAGTGGCCAAGGGCGGGTGGTAGCGCCTTGCGCTTGGCGTGTAGACATCCGTTGCCGCGTGTCGTCAACCACCCGTGCCAAGTCATCCAGCAGGCGATCATCAGACGGCAAGCCGCCGCGTTTACCGCTTGACTTGCCATGACCGTAGTGATCGTAGCTGCGCACGTCAAACCCCCAATCATTCAAGCGCTGGATCACATGACCATAACGCCCTTGGTGCTCGCCCAGCCCATGCACGACAAGCACCTGACCGCGCGGTTCACGTGTGGCCATGCAGGGGCTGTCCGCTACCGCTAGCGTCTCGCCATCGGGTGTTGTCAAGGTATGGGTGGTGGGTGAGTTCATGGCGGGCTATCCCCAAAAAAGAAGTCAAAGTAAAGGGTAAAATTATCGCCCTTCTTTATTTTCACTCTATGTCTGTCCTTTTATGACCGCTACATCCTCGTCCCCTTACAAAGTCGCTGGCATCATGGGCTGGCCTGTGGGTCAGTCACGCTCACCACTCATTCACAACTACTGGCTTCAAAAATACGGCTTGCAAGGCGACTACATTCGCCTGCCCGTCAAGCCCGATAGCGCCAATGGCTTGAAGGATGCCATCGCGGGCATGCGTGCCATGGGCTTTGCGGGCTGCAACTTAACCATGCCGCATAAAACAGCGGCGCTGCCCTTTGTCGATCATCTCGACCCCATGGCCAAACGCATGGGCGCGGTCAATACCTTGGTGTTTGCCGACGATGGCGCGTTGAGCGGCTACAACAACGACGGCTTTGGTTACGTGGAGAGCCTGCGCGAAGTGGGCTACACCCACTTTGCCAAAGGCCCCATCACCGTGCTGGGCGCAGGCGGCGCGGCGCGTGCCGTGATGCTGGCACTGGCCGATGCGGGCGCAACCGAAATACGCCTCGTCAACCGCACCGACAGCAACGCTGCTCAGGTGGCCCAGCAATTTACCCACGAGTTTGGCGTGCCCGTGCGTGCCGTGCCGTGGACGCAGCGCGCGAGCGCGCTAGAGGGCTGCTCGCTCCTCATTAACGCCACCAGCCAAGGCATGTATGGTCAGCCTGCGTTAGAGCTGTCCTTGGACAGCTTGCCGCTGTCGGCCTTGGTCTCCGATGTGATTTATGTACCGCTAGAGACACCGCTCTTGGCAAGCGCCAAAGCGCGGGGGCATCAAACCGTGAATGGGCTTGGCATGTTGCTCAACCAAGCCAGACCCGCCTTCAAGGCATGGTTTGGCGTGATGCCCGAGATCACGGACGAGCTGCGCAGCAAGGTGCTGGCTACTTTTCAGTAACCCGTGACCGCGAGACCATGGGTAACCGCTGAGCTACAGCTTGTAATCACCATCGACAAGGCTGATGGCCACGCCCGTTTTGGCTGACTGCTCGGCTGCAAGGCCTATTAGCACGGCCTTGAGGCCGTCTTGCAAGCTAACCTCGGGTAAGGCGCTCGCGCTACCCGCTCGGTAGCTTTTGACCATCTCAAAAAACTTTTGATGCTGATAAAACGTCGAGCCGTTATGGTCGCCTGCCGCAAGCAGTGCTTTGTCAACGGGAATGTCCAAGGTTTGCATGGGCACTGCGGTGATGGCTGGATGGTTAGTCCAGCCGTCCTGTCCTGTTTGGTGACGTTGACTCACGGTCAACTGCGCTGTAGGGGCATCGCCTAGCTCGGTAGGCCAAAAGCGTCCAGGACCTGGCACTTTGCAATCCAGCTTCCCCTTGGTGCCTACCACACACAACTCTTCTTGATAGCGCGAGCCTTCGGCAAACATGCATAAGTCCAGCAAGGCACGGCGCGGCAGGCCACGTCCAGCTTGGCTGGGCGGAAAGTCGAGCACCACATAAGCGTTGTCCAAAATGTCAGGTATCTCACCGGCGTACTGCTCATCTAAGTGATTGTGATTTTGTCCGCCCGAGGCGTAAACGCGCACAGGGTCGGCTTGCATCACGTGGCGCATCAAGTCGAAAAAATGACAGCATTTCTCGACGAGCGTGCCGCCCGTGTTGCGACTAAAGCGGTTCCAGTCCCCCACTTTGGTGAGGAAGGGATAGCGGTGTTCGCGGATCGAAAACATCACGTTTTCGCCGGTTAACTTGGCGCTATGTGCCTCAGCAATGAGTTTGGCGATGGGTGGCATATAGCGGTATTCCATTGCCGTCCAAATGGGCACCTTGTGCTTGCCGGCTTGGTTGCTATGGAGCAGGGCACGCAGCGCACGCACGCTGTCCAAGTTCACGCAGGCGGGTTTTTCCATCAGCACAGGTTGAGGGTTGGTGGCCATGATGGCGGTGAGCTGATCGGCATGCAGATGGTTGGGGCTGGTCATCACCCAAGCGTCTATGTCTGAGCGAGCCAGTAGCGCCTCTAGGGATGACTCAAACGTGGCTTGCGGCGCAAAGCCAGCAGCTAGGTGGCGCATGGCGGCATCGGGTTCAAAAATGGCCACAACCATAGTGCCTTCAATCATGGCTAAGTTGCGCAAGTGTTCTTGTCCCATCATGCCGCAACCGATAAATCCGTAGTTGATCATCCTAGTCTCGCTTTTGGTTGTCATAATTCAATCAATTATGGCATCCATCACCTTATCCCACGTTGTTAAGCGCTACCCTGCTGCGGGCAAAGGCAAGCAAAGTATTCTCGTCATTCATGACCTCAATGCCTCCATTGTGGATGGTGAATTGGTGGTCATCGTGGGCCCTTCGGGTTGTGGCAAATCAACGCTGCTGCGCATGGTGGCGGGGCTTGAAGAGGTGAGCGAGGGCGAGATCAAAATTGGTGATCGTGTCGTGAACGACCTAGAGCCCGCTAAGCGCGACATCGCCATGGTGTTTCAAAACTATGCGCTGTATCCGCACATGACGGTTGAGGGCAATATGGCGTATGGACTCAAAATTGCGGGCTTGCCCAAGGATGAGATCAAACGCCGCGTAGACCGCGCAGCCGCTCAGTTGGAATTGACTGCGCTGCTGGATCGCAAGCCGGGTCAGTTGTCGGGTGGTCAGCGTCAGCGCGTGGCCATGGGACGCGCCATTGTGCGTGAGCCGCAGGTGTTTTTGTTTGACGAACCACTTTCTAACTTGGATGCGAAACTACGTGCACAAACGCGACTGGAGATTCAAAAATTGCACCGCGAGATGGGTGTCACGATGCTCTTTGTCACGCATGATCAAGTCGAAGCCATGACGCTGGCCGAGCGCATTTTGATTTTGAATGCGGGCAGGGTGGAGCAATTTGATACGCCGGATAACGTCTATAAAAAACCAGCCAGTATGTTTGTGGCTAGCTTCATGGGTTCACCGCCCATGAACCTCATCGCGCAAAGCGGCCATCATGCCGGCAAGGTGCTGGGCGTGCGCCCCGAGCATCTGAGCATATTGCCCGAGGCAAGCCAAGACTCGTGGCCTGCGGCGGTGCAAGCCACGGAATTGTTGGGCGCGGAGCGATTGATTTATGCGCAGCTGGGCGGGGCACAAGAAGGACTCGTGGTGATTCGCGTGGACTCGGATGCCGTCGCCCCCACGGTGGGTCAGACCTTGCACGTGACAGCGCGAGCTGAGCATCTGCATTGGTTTGATGCCACCACACACCAAAGGATGGAATGATGCATCACGCTCCAACATCTAGCGATTGGCCTTACCCTCGTTTGATTGCCCACCGAGGCGCGGGCAAGCTAGCCCCCGAAAACACACTAGCCGCCTTTCGCCTAGGCGCACAGTTTGGTTACCGCATGTTTGAATGCGATGCCAAACTCTCGCAAGACGGCGTGGTTTTTTTATTACACGACGACACGTTGGCTCGCACGTCAAACGGCGCGGGCGTTGCAGGCCAGATGCCTTGGAGTGCCTTATCCCGCTTGGACGCTGGGGCATGGCACTCGCGCCATTTCGCTGGCGAGCCCCTTGCCACGATGGACGCGGTGGCGCGGTTTTGTTTGCACAACCATTACGCGCTCAACATCGAGATCAAGCCGACCGAGATGGTGGGTGAGTCCACCAAGGTTGCCGACGCGATGGCTCGCCGCACGGGCGAGGTGGTCGCTGCAAGCGCACAGACGCTGTGGCAGGACTCGCCACTCAAACCTTTGCTCAGCTCCTTTAAGC
>CAZAIW010000051.1:0-12124 GCA_964485285.1 uncultured Burkholderiaceae bacterium
GGTGGGCGTGGCGGTGGTGATTGCTAAGTCGGGTGTCTCTGTCTCACCCGACGCGGTGATTGCCGCGCTCAAGGCGCAGTTGGCGAACTTCAAAATCCCCAAAAAGTGCTTTGTCGTTCCCGAGCTGCCCCGCAACACCATGGGCAAGGTGCAAAAGAACTTGCTGCGTGAGCAGTACAAGGATTTGTTTCAACCCAGCTGATGAGCACGCGCAGGGTGGAGACACCATCATCCGATCCATCACTACGTACGCTCCTAGGGAGCGAGCGCATAGCGGCGCTTGGCACGGTGCATGCGGGCGAGCCGTTTGTCTCTATGGTGCCGTTTGCCATCGCTCAAGAAAATGGGCAACTTCTGATCCACGTGAGCACCTTGGCTGCGCACACCAAGCACATGTTGCAAAGCCCAAGCATCAGCCTGATGGTGATGGCCGCGCCCTCACCTTCGGTACCCGAGCAAGCCACGCCAAGGGTGAGCATCCAAGGGACAGCCACACCACTGGACAAGGCAACAGAGGACTATGCCGTAGCAAAAAACACGTATCTGCAACGCTTCCCCGAAAGCGCCTATTTGTTTGACTTCACCGATTTTTCTTTATTTGCCATCACGCCCACATCCGCCAGATGGGTGGCTGGATTTGCACAAGCAAAGACCTTGGATGGAACCAGCTTTTGCCGCGTCCTCCGTAGTAACCACTAAACCGGCCGGGCACCTTCAGCAACACAACCGATTAGGGTTATATCTAACAGGGTAAACACCAGCACTTTGTTCCACCCGAAGTTGACCCGGGTCAATCTAATCCGAATCGTAATTCAGACAATCAACCTATCCGTTATCGATCTATAAGGAAACCACACCATGCTACTTCAGCCCATTTTTAAACACCTCAAACGCACCATCACCGTTACCAGCATCGGTGTATTAGCTGCAACAGCGATGAACACCGCAGCGCAAGCACAGTGGCAACCATCTAAACCGGTCGAGTTCATTGTTCCAGCAGGAACGGGGGGGGGTGCCGACCAAATGGCTCGCTTTTTGCAGGGCGTGATTACCAAACACAAATTGATGGCGCAACCGCTTGTCGTAGTAAACAAGGGCGGTGGTGCTGGTGCGGAGGGCTTCTTAGATGTGAAAGGACATAAAAGCGATGGTCACAAGATCATCATCACCCTCTCCAATCTTTTTACAACACCTTTAGCAACCGGCGTGCCATTTAACTGGAAGGACTTAACACCCGTATCAATGCTGGCTTTGGATGAGTTCGTTCTATGGGTCAACGCCGACTCACCCTACAAAAATACCGCCGACTTCATCAAGGCTCTCAAAGCCGATACCGATGGAAAATTCAAGATGGGGGGCACAGGCTCCAAGCAAGAGGATCAAATCATTACAGTCGCCATTGAAAAAGCTGTCGGTAAAAAAATGACTTACATCCCCTTTAAAGGAGGCGGTGATGTGGCTGTGCAACTGGTTGGCAAGCATATCGATTCGACAGTCAATAACCCGATTGAGGCTGTCGCACACTGGAAAGGTGACACACTACGCGCACTGTGTGTTTTTGACTCAGCACCTATGCCCTACCCTAAAAAAATAACTACCAAACAATCTTGGAAAGATATTCCAACGTGCAAATCACAGGGTCTTGATGTAGAGTATTTGATGCTACGTGGCATCTTCATGGGACCCGGAGCTAAACCAGAGCAAGTCAAGTACTTTGTAGATGTGTTCCAAAAATTGCGTGCCTTACCTGAGTGGAAAGAGTTTATGGAAACGGGTGCCTTTAAAGATCAATTCCTCACGGGAGATGCTTACCAACAATGGTTGCTAAAAGCCGAGGTAGAGCATCTGCGTTTGATGAAAGAAGCCGGGTTTTTAGCCAAGTGAGGGATTGACGATGGAACAAGAAGATAAAACCGTCCCCATGCGGTGGATGGAGCTGGTGGTTGCCGCATTTTTTACAACTATCGGTAGCATCGTCATTTTTGACAGTTTCAGAACAGGTTTTCGCTGGGGTGCTGATGGCCCCGAACCTGGCTATTTTCCGTTTTATATTGGTCTGATTCTTGTCTCGGGTTCGCTATGGATAGCCCTACAAACCATCATGAACTGGCGCAAAGAAGGAGGCCGAGAAGCGTTTGCCAGCCACGAAGAAATTGGCTTGGTTCTCAAAATGTTGCTGCCGACCATCGCTTACGTTTTGGTGCTCTCGTTTGCCGGCCTCTACGCTGCATCCATCATGTTCGTTATGGGATTTATGCTTTGGCAAGGTAAATACAGCGTGCTCAAATCGGCACTGGTGTCAGTCCTCGTGGTCTTCGCCATCATGATCTTCTTTGAGATTATTTTCCAAGTGCCGCTACCCAAGAATCGATTCGATGAATGGCTCGTTGCGCAACTGTCACCGGTCTATGCCAGCGTGAAGGCGGCTCTTAGCTCTTTGTTTTAACGCTCCACTAGAAATAGAAAACCATCATGGATGAACTCAATAACCTATTTCACGGTTTTGCCGTTGCACTGACATTTCAAAACATATTGTTTATGTTTGTTGGCATTTTTTTAGGGGTACTTATTGGTGTGCTCCCGGGATTAGGTGGCGCTAATGGGGTCGCCATTTTGCTTCCCCTGACCTTTAGTATGACCCCCACCTCAGCCATCATCATGCTGTCTTGCATCTACTGGGGAGCACTGTTTGGCGGTGCCATCACGTCGGTGCTATTCAATATACCGGGGGAGCCTTGGTCGGTAGCCACCACTTTTGATGGTTACCCTATGGCACAAAAAGGCAAAGCTGCACAAGCGTTAACGGCGGCATTCACTTCCTCATTTGTGGGAGCATTGGTTGCCGTCATCATGGTCACGTTCTTGGCTCCACTGGTTGCAAAGTTTGCGCTTAAATTTGGCCCCCCCGAATTTTTTGCGGTTCAACTCCTCACTTTCTGTAGCTTTATTGGCATGAGCAAAGAGCCACCCGCAAAGACCTTGCTATCGATGATGTTGGGGTTTTCGCTCGCAGCAGTTGGCTTGGATAGTGTCACGGGTACGCTGCGCATGACGTTTGGCTTTGAAAGCTTGCTACAAGGTTTTGACTTCTTAGTGGCGGTGATTGGACTTTTTGGTATTGGTGAAATTTTGCTCACCATGGAGGAAGGACTTGCCTTTAAAGGTAAGGGCGGAAAAATCACGCTACGCGACGTGCTGGAAACTTGGATGGAACTGCCTAAATACTGGGCAACTTCACTACGCGCCTGCTTAATTGGTTGCTGGATGGGCATCACCCCAGGAGGCGCAACGCCAGCATCCTTCATGAGCTATGGCGTTGCCAAGCGTTTTTCCAAAACGCCCGATGAATTTGGCAAAGGAAAAATTGAGGGCGTTGTCGCACCGGAAACTGCCGCTCATGCAGCTGGTACATCGGCCTTATTGCCCATGCTAACCCTTGGAATTCCAGGCTCTCCTACCGCAGCCGTGTTACTAGGTGGTTTGCTCATCTGGGGCCTGCAGCCAGGTCCACTGCTGTTTACCGAGCAAAAAGACTTTGTTTGGGGTTTGATTGCATCGATGTACTTGGGCAATATCGTTGGACTATTGGTTGTACTATCCACCGTGCCTTGGTGGGCTGCTATTTTGCGCATCCCATTCCCCATCATCGCTCCGGTTATTGTCGTGATCTGTGCTGTAGGAGCTTACACGGTTCACAGCAACATGCTCGATGTATGGATGATGCTCATTTTTGGCGTGATTGGTTATGCGTTTAAAAAATTGAAGTACCCATTAGCACCCCTTGTTCTGGCTTTGGTTTTGGGTGACATGGCCGAGTCATCGTTCCGTCAATCGATGCTGGTCTCTAGCGGTAGCATTGGCATTTTTTGGAGTAATCCACTGTGTGGATCGATCACGACGCTAGCTTTATTGTTACTCGTTTGGCCGCTTATCAGCAAGGTGCGCGCTGCCTTCAAGAGGCAAGCATAACAACAGCTTATGATGACCAAGCAAAAAAGGGGCGATGCCCCTTTTTTGTTGCCTGATCGCCGCGTCTATCGCTTGACACATCGCGCTCAGAGCAGCGCAAAAAAAGTTATCCCAGCAATTACCCCGCCTACTCATGGATACCGACTAGTGTCCGGTTTAAATTGACATAAAAGACCGGTAAGCCACAGCCAACATCGTCTACAAGCCGATGAACGATTCCGACGATTTCAAACGCCAGTCACTCAAACTTGGGATTTGAGCGTTTCCGCCCTGTTTTTCTGCGCCTATCCCGCCGCTTTAGCCGCAGCCGCCGCTTTCGCCGCTTCTACTTGCGCACGCACCTTGGCGGTAAACACTTCGGTGTTGGCTTTGCGGTCAGCGTTGACCTTGGCCATAGCGGGACGATCAGCCAGGCGCTTGATGTAGTCTTTGTACGGCACGGCGCTGGCGAGTAAGTCTTCGCCATAAATGATTTTGGTCGTCATGCCAATTAAGGGCAGATGAACCGCCGCCGCGCAGTCGGCCAGCGTGAAAGTGTCGCCCATCACGTAGGGGGAAAACGTCATCATGGGTGCCAGCGCCGCAATGCCTTTGTCCAGCAGTTTGCGTTGGCGCTCTTTCACGCTGTCGCTCAACTTGCCGCCCCACAACGCCTCGATGTGCAAGACGCGAGCCACCAGCTCAAGGTCAAGCTCTAGGTGAGCAATGAACTCGCGCACTTTGGCCGCAGCGTAAGGGTTTGCGGGCAACAAAGGATGCTCGGGGTAGGCGCTCTCGATGTATTCGGCGCAGGCAGTGGACTCGGAGATCGCGCCCTGCGGTGTATCTAAAAAGGGGACTTTACCCATGGGCGAGCGTGCCATGAGCTTAGGATGAGTGCTGCCGGTGTAGACCAGTTCTTCTTCAAAGTCCACGCCTTTCTCTAGCAGCTGAAGTTTGACTTTGTTGTAGTAGTTGCTGGCAGAAAAACCGCAGAGTTTGAGCGTCATGGTGCGTCCTTGTGAAGCGTTAATAGGTGTAAACACGAGCGGCGATCTTAAGCGGCTACTTGATAATCGATGCTTAGTACATTCACCGATAAAACTGATTTTTATGACACTTATTTTTAAAACCGTTGGTCTTGTGGGCACAGGTGCCATGGGACGCGGCATTGCACAGATTGCCGCGCAGGCAGGAGCCACCGTGTGGCTGTTCGACACCCAAAGCGAAGCGGCAGCCAAAGCCGTGACAGCCATCTCGCAGCAGTGGGACAAGTTGGTAGAGAAGGGACGACTCACACCCGAGCAGGCCGCCGCGCACAAGCAGCGTTTGGTGGTTAGCCCCAGCCTGCAAGGCTTGGCGGACTGCGATCTGTGTGTCGAAGCCATTGTGGAGCGCTTAGATGCCAAGCGTGCGCTGTTTGCTGATTTAGAAAAAATCGTGCGCACGGATGCGGTTTTGGCAACCAACACGTCCTCGCTATCCGTCACGGCCATTGCCGCAGGAATGCAGCACCCCCAGCGCCTTGCGGGCTATCACTTTTTTAACCCTGTTCCTTTGATGAAGGTGGTCGAGGTGATTGCCGGGCTGAAAACATCGCAAGGGGTCTGCGATCAATTAACCGCATTTGCACGGCAGATGGGGCACACGCCTGTGTCGGCCAAAGACACCCCAGGCTTTATCGTCAACCACGCAGGGCGCGGCTACGGCACCGAGGCGCTGCGCATTGTGGGGGAAAGCGTGACCGACTTTGTCACCATTGACCGCATCTTGCGCGACCAAGTGGGCTTTAAGCTGGGGCCCTTCGAGTTGATGGATTTAACCGCGCTAGATGTCTCGCATCCTGTGATGGAGTCGGTCTATCGCCAGTACTTTGACGAGCCGCGTTATCGCCCCAGTGTGATCACCAAGCAGCGCTTAGATGGCGGCGTGCTGGGCAAAAAAGTGGGCGCTGGTTTTTACGACTACGTCGATGGTGCGCCGCGCATCGCCCCAGAAGCCCCGCCTCCCAAGCTTGCTAGCCTGCCGCCCGTGTGGGTCAGTACCCGCGCGGCACGCAGAATCGAGCTGCTGCAATTGCTCAAAGACTTGGGTGCCAAAATTGAAACGGGGCAGTCACCCTCGAGCGAAGCGCTCACCATCGTGGCACCGCTGGGCTTTGATGTCACCACCGTTGCCGTTGTGGAACGACTTGATCCCGCACGCACCATCGGCATCGACATGATGATGGACGACAAAGAAACGCGCCGCCGCGTGCTGGCCACCAATCCCATGACGCGCCGCGATATGCGCGATGCCGCGCACGCCCTGTTTGCTTCAGACGGCAAAGCGGTCAGCATCATCCGAGACAGCGCGGGATTCGTCACGCAGCGCGTGGTCGCCACCATCGTCAACATCGCTGCCGATATGTGCCAACAAAGCATTTGCACACCCGAAGATATAGAGTTGGCCGTGACGCTGGGGCTGGGCTATCCGCGTGGTCCCTTGGCCATGGGCAACCACTATGGCCCAACCAATGTGCTGGAAGTGCTGTTCAACATGCAAACGGTGTATGGCGACCCGCGCTATCGCCCAAGCCCTTGGCTGCGCCGGCGCGGCGCACTGGGACTGAGCCTTTTACAAAGCGAATAAAGTCGCCATACCACCTAGCACTGGCCTATTCCACGACTCGCCTATTCACTTTCTCACGCCCCCTCACCCACTCCTGCGCCGCTCACCACCTCGCCACATCGCCATGACCGCTACGCTCCAAGCATCCACCCAAGACCAGACGCTGATCCTCACCATCAGCAACCCCTCCATGCGCAATGCGCTAGGCCCCGAAATGTATGCTGCTGGCATCGAGGCACTGGGCGCTGCGGAGCGCAGTGCCGATGTGCGCTCGGTGATTGTGACGGGCGAAGGCGAGCACTTTTGCGCTGGCGGTAATTTAAACCGACTGCTTGCCAACCGCGAGCTGGAGCGATCGGTGCAAAGCCAAAGCATCGAGGGTTTGCACGACTTCATCGAGACCATTCGCACCTACCCCAAGCCCGTCATTGCGGCGGTAGAAGGCGCAGCCGCTGGCGCAGGGTTTTCGCTGGCATTGGCGTGTGACTTTTTAATCGCCGCACGCAGCAGCATCTTTGCCATGTCGTATAGCAGCGTTGGCCTCTCGCCCGACGGCGGTGGTAGCTGGCAACTCACACAGAAAATACCCGCCACCATCGCCATGGAGTGGATGATGCTGGGCGAGCGGCAAAGCGCCGAGCGTCTCCACACGCTGGGACTCATCAATCGCCTCACCGAGACCGGTACCGCTTTGCAAACGGCACTCGATTTTGCAAAGGCCTTAAACGGACGCGCACCCAATAGCCTGCGCAGCATCAAAGAGCTCTCGCAAGCGGCGCAGCAAAACGATCTGCACACGCAGCTCGCCTTAGAGCGCGATCACTTTGTGAGCAACCTGCACCACCCCAACAGCCAAGAGGGCATTGCCGCCTTTTTAGCCAAACGTCCGCCCCGCTACCAAGCTTGCTAAAGTTTCCTAAAGCCTCCCCTTACGCCCACCATGCGCCACGAAATACTTGACTTTGACGACGAAACCGAAGAACCCATCATCACGGTCGAGGAACGCGCGGCCATCAACAATGGGCGCTGGTTTTCTGCACTCTCGCCAGCCCTCAAACACGACATCCTGCGCTTGATGACGGTGCGACGTTACCGCGATGGTGAGCTGATTGCTGAGCGCGGCGAACCGGCCAGCGAATGGATCGCCTGTGCCAAAGGCGCGGCACGTGTGAGCACAACCTCCAGCACGGGCAAGCACATTATTTTTGCCTACCTAGAGCCCGGCATCTGGTTTGGCGATGTCTCCATTTTTGATGGCGACAAACGCACGCACGACGTGTACGCCCACGGCGAGACCACCATGGTGGCGGTCAGTCGTAGCGATTTTTTTCATATCCTCAACCTGCACGTCGAACTCTACGAAGCCTTGATGCGCCTGCAAGCGCGTCGCATTCGGCAACTCTTTGGTTTGATTGAAGACCTCAACACCTTGCCGCTACGGGCACGTCTGGCCAAACAGCTGCACCACCTCAAACGCAGCTACGGTGTGCCAGCGCCCCAGTATCCACAGGAGCAGCTCATCAACCTACACCTTGCGCAAGAAGAACTCGCCCAATTGCTGGGTGCCTCGCGCCAACGAGTCAATCAAGAGCTCAAAAGCATGGAGCGCGAAGGCATCATCCGCATTGAACCCAGCGGCTTGATTGTGCGCAACGCCGACTTATTACTCAAAATGAGCACCGAAACGCAACCCCTCTCAACCTGATGCCCCTATGAACTACGATCAATTTATTGGCACTCGCGCTGTCTCCGAGCAACACGCCATTGATGCCCAGCGCCTTGAAGCGTGGCTCACCCAACACGTCGCTGGTTTTCAAGCGCCACTGACCATTGAGATGTTTAAGGGCGGGCAGTCCAACCCCACCTACAAACTCATCACCCCTACGCGCAGCTACGTCATGCGTGCCAAGCCCGGGCCTGCCAGCAAACTACTGCCTTCTGCCCATGCGATTGAACGCGAATTCGCCGTCATGCGCGGTCTGCACGGCACCGACGTTCCCGTCCCCGAAATGCTGGCACTGTGCGAGGACGAATCGGTGATTGGTCGCGCGTTTTTTGTCATGGAATTCATGCAAGGCCGCGTGCTGTGGGATCAAGCGCTGCCCGATCTCAGCCACCAAGATCGCGGCGAGATTTACATGGAGATGAACCGCGTACAAGCGGCGCTGCACCGCGTCGATTTTGCAAAGCAAGGGCTAGCCAGCTACGGCAAACCAGGCAACTACTTTGAGCGCTCCATTGCCCGCTGGACCAAGCAGTACCTCGCCTCCATCACCGAGCCCATCGCCGCCATGGACAAGCTCATCGAATGGTTGCCCAACCACATGCCAGCAACGGCCAAAGACGAGTCACTCGTCTCCATCGTGCACGGCGACTACCGCC
Source organism: uncultured Burkholderiaceae bacterium (assembly GCA_964485285.1). Lineage (GTDB taxonomy): Bacteria > Pseudomonadota > Gammaproteobacteria > Burkholderiales > Burkholderiaceae_C > JASGCK01. The sequence continues at coordinate 8,941 of CAZAIW010000051.1, forward strand.
TTGACAACATGATGTTTCATCCAACCGAAAACCGTGTGATCGCGGTGCTGGACTGGGAACTCTCCACCTTGGGGCATCCGCTGGCTGACTTTAGTTACCACTGCATGGCGTGGCACATTCCGCCCGGCGCATTTAGAGGCATTGGCGGTCTGGATCACAAGGCGCTGGGCATCCCCAGTGAACGTGACTACATCGCTAAATACTGCGAGCGCACGGGCTACCTCACGCCCGATCAAATGAAAGCCGACTGGAACTTCTACCTTGCCTACAACCTGTTTCGTCTCGCGGCTATTTTGCAAGGCATCGCCAAGCGCGTCGAAATGGGCACCGCGTCCAGCGCCCAAGCGGTCAACTCCGCCAAAGGCGCAAGGCCGCTAGCCGAGATGGGATGGGGCTTTGCGCAAAAACGCGGGGCGTGTATTAGCGAATAAGTTGCGTATCAGCCAATTTGGCTAGGGCTTTATCAAACGTATGCAGTGGTGTGTTTTTGTGCTGCCTTGCTATCGCCAAAATCATGCAGTCCACAAAACCTATTTTGCTGTTTTCCTCAAAATCTAAAAGTGCTAGCTCAACAACTGCTCGATCTTCAAGTGTTAAATGCTCATGCGTCAACAGCATCCGCAGTATCTTTTTAAGCTGCTCATCCGTAATCGCATACAAGTTAGAGAGCACCCAAAAAGTTTCCACAAGGACGATATGCGAAACCCAAGCACCATGCGTTATAGCTGCTATTGCCTTGTTGTATTGCTTTAAATCGTCCTGAGTCACAAGACGAACCAGCACATTCGTATCGATAGCCAACATAACTCAACCTAGGCTACGTTTGTAGCGCTCAACCGCACCACCACCACGTGCTGCCTTAATTTGCGCATCGGTCTTGGGCTTGCCTACATAGCCTTTAGGAAAGAGTGCCTTGTGGATGTCCTCAAAGGTGTATTTTTTCTCTCTAGTCACACGCACACCTTGAGGATCAATCGTCCAGCGAATCGTGGCACCGGGTTTCACCCCCAGCGCTGCGCGAACAGCAGCCGGGACCGAGACTTGACCTTGCGAAGTGAGTTTGCTTTGAATTTCTAACATGGGTGGATGCTACCACATGCAGGCGAATCCATTACCGTGGTAATGGAACTTAAACCGGCAAACTAAACACCGTCGCGAAGCCACCGCTGGGGGTTCGCATGTTGGTGGTTTGACCTTGGTACAGGCGTGCCGCGAACAGTTGAATCTGCCCCTCGTAGGCATAGACTCGGATGTCAACTTTCAACTCGCTCGCCTCGCCGATCAAACGCTGGCTAGGACTCACGAGTGCCTGCGCAACATAGTCGCTTTGCAATATCTCTTGCCACACACGCTGGGTGAGTTTGTCGCCTCGGTACGCAGCCTTGCTGCCAAAACCGTTGAGCGGTTTGAAGAAATAATGTTTGCGATCCGCCCACAGCCGATCAGCGTTATCCGTCGTCACCATCAGCGTTTGCGGAACACCCGCCAGCAAAGCTGTGCGCACTGTATCGGATGTCCCTAACTCCGCAAGCGTGGTCTCATCACTCAGCCACGTTAAATTGCGCTTGCTGGCAAAAAGTGCGTGGGCGCGTGGGTCGGGCGTCAACACAACGGCATCTGATTGATAGGCTTGCCGTAGCACAGCATGTTCTGCTAGCTCCAAATAAAAATCGGTCAAGCGGTTATAGACCATATCAATGGCCTGCTCACCCACCCATAAGCGACTAGCCTCAAAGCGTAAATCACGCGGGGCGGCAATCACAGCCACCAGCCCATGCTGCTGGAATAGTTGCTGAAAAAGTGAAAACTCTGGCGCTAAAAATTGTTGTTTTGGATCGTCATCAACAATCGCGATCGAACGCAGCGGCGCATGACCTCGTTGCAACACCCCTTCGCTGCGGAACATTCGCATCACGGTCTCGGCTACATCTTCGGCTGACTGATTCGCCGCATCAAACACAGGATCGGCTGCTGCGCAGCAAGATTTTTGCGCTTTGGCTAGTGCGCCATTCAGCAGCACCCCGCCCGCATTGGTATTGATTTCGATGAGCTGGGCACCATCCTGCTGCAAATGAAAATCAAATCCTAAGCAAACCCCACGCACACGGCTTGTCGTGCTGCTAGCGATGGGGGGCGCAAACCTCAACGCCCGCTCTTGCCATGCAGGTGATTGGCTCAACTGGTGAACCGCTGACACCACCGCTTGCATCGCACGACGCTGCGCACGGGATATAAACACCATGGTGGCGGCAAACAAGTGCGGATGCGTGTCCGCCTGATTGCTTATCCACTGGCTCAGCTCGGGAGACTTTGCCAGCTCTCGCTCTAAAGCCATCGCATCCACCGTACGGCAAGCGCAGCGGTGATTCAAGTCCTCCGCCAGCCGTGAGAGGGCGTTCGTCTCCCCCATCGCACTTAGTCCGTGCTGCCAGCGGCAAACTGAAACTCACCCGGCGCACGAATCGCGTCTACAGTGACATGGATCGTGCTCTTGGGCACGAACTTGCCCTCCAGCAAGAGCTTGGCGAGTGGGTTTTCGATGCGCTGCGCGATGGCGCGTTTGAGCGGTCTTGCGCCAAACACCGGATCAAAGCCCACCTTGGCCAGCTCCGCAATGGCCGCGTCGGATACGGTCAGCGTGTAGTCCATTTTGGCAAGCCGCTCCACCAGCGTTTGCAGTTGAATCTTGGCAATTTGCCCAATGTTGGCCGCGTCTAGTCCATGGAACACTACGGTCTCGTCAATGCGATTTAAAAATTCGGGACGCATGTATTTTTTGACCTCTTCAAACACCGCGTCTTTAATTTCTTGCGCATCCTTGCCCACCATGCTTTGGATGATCTGTGAGCCCATGTTGCTGGTCATCACAATCACGGTGTTTTTAAAGTCCACCGTGCGCCCTTGTCCATCGGTCAAGCGACCATCGTCCAGCACCTGCAAGAGCACGTTGAAGACATCCGGGTGCGCTTTTTCAATCTCGTCAAACAGCACCACGCTGTAGGGCTTGCGCCGCACGGCCTCGGTCAAATAACCGCCCTCGTCGTAGCCCACATAGCCCGGAGGCGCACCAATCAAACGGCTCACGGAATGCTTCTCCATGAACTCGCTCATGTCAATGCGAATCATGTGCTCGGCTGAGTCAAACATGAACGAAGCCAGCGTTTTGCACAGCTCGGTCTTGCCC
>CAZAIW010000052.1:0-12102 GCA_964485285.1 uncultured Burkholderiaceae bacterium
GTTCATATGCTGTCGAACACGGCGTTTAACGCCATGCTCAAGACGCTGGAGGAGCCGCCGGAATACCTCAAGTTTGTGCTGGCAACGACCGATCCGCAAAAGGTACCTGTTACGGTTTTGTCGCGCTGTTTGCAGTTCAATTTGCGGCCCATGGCACCTGCGACGGTACGGGCGCATCTGGCGACGGTGCTGGCAGCTGAAAAAATAGAGGCCGAATCTGGGGCGCTACGGCTGCTGGCTAAAAGTGCGCACGGCTCAATGCGCGATGCGCTGAGCTTGACCGATCAGGCCATTGCGTTTGGTGATGGTTCTCTCAAAGAGGCGCAGGTTCGGCAAATGCTGGGTGCTGTTGATGATCGCTACATCTTGGACTTGATTGCGCAATTGGCAAAGGGTGACGGGGCGGGCGTGGTGGCAACGGTGCGCCACTTGCAAGAGGCCGGACTGAACGCGGCATCGACGCTGTCGCAAATGACGGATGTTTTGCATCGCATGATGGTCAGTCAAGTCACAGGCGGTCAAAGCCGTTCGCCTGAAGTGGAGGGCGACGATGAGCAGGATGAGGCGACGATTGCCTCGCTGGCTGCGCAGATGCCCGCCGATGAGGTGTCGCTGCTCTACAGCATCTGCCTGCACGGTACAGCAGACTTAGGTTTGGCCAGCGATGAGTACGCGGCGCTCACTATGGTGCTGCTGCGATTATTAGCGTTTAAGCCCCGAGAAGCGGTTGAGAGGAGTGCCGCCGAGCCGGCAAAAAAGTCTGAGGCACCACTGATGCCTGTGCCGGTGGTGGTGCAGGCCGAGCCGCAGGCAAACTCTAAAACCGAATTACCCGCACCGCCTAAGAGCGTGAGCTTGGCCGCGCCGCAGGTCGAGATGACACCGCTGGGAGACGAGTGGGCTAGCACGGTTGAGCAGTTGGTTACGGGTGAATTGGTGGCGGCTTTGGTGCGTGAGCTGGCGCTGCAATCACAGTTGGTGGAAAAGGATGCAAAGGATGCCCAGACGTGGACGCTGCAAGTGGACAATGCTCTGTTGATGAACGCTGCGCATACCGAAAAATTGCAAGCGGCGCTGCAAACTTTGTTGCCGCAGCTGCGTTTGCAAGTGCGCCTAGGCGAGGTGGTGGATACGCCGGCTAAACGCCTAGCCAAAGCCACGCACGAGATGCAGATACAAGCACAGGCGCTGATCTTAGACGACCCATCGGTGCAGCAACTCATGCGAGAATTCGACGGCAAGGTGGTGCCTAACTCAATAAAGCCGATCAAACGAAGCGACAGCACCCCAACGAACCCATCACAACAAACTTCAACTTCAAAGGAAAAAAATGTTTAACAAAGGACAACTCGCAGGTTTGATGAAGCAGGCGCAAAACATGCAAGAGAACATGAAGAAGGCGCAAGAAGAGCTGGGCAGCATCGAGGTCACGGGTGAGTCCGGTGCAGGCCTCGTCAAGGTCACCATGACGTGCAAGCATGATGTGCGCCGCGTGGAGATTGATCCGTCGCTCTTGGCCGACGACAAAGAGATGCTGGAAGACTTGGTGGCTGCGGCTTTTAACGCCGCACTTAAAAAAGCCGAAGACACCAGTAGCGAAAAAATGGGCAAGATTACCGCAGGAATGCCGGGCTTGCCGGGCGGCATGAAGTTGCCCTTTTAAACGTTAAACATCAGCCGTCCATGCAAAGCTTGAGCGCGTTGATCGAGGCACTGCGCGTCCTTCCGGGTGTGGGTGAAAAGTCGGCATCGCGCATGGCTTTTCACTTGTTGCAGCACGATAGGGGCGGTGCACAAAGGCTGGCTCAGGCTTTGTCCCAAGCGGTGACGCGCAGCATGCACTGCACACGCTGCCATACCTTTAGCGACTCTCCCGTATGCGTGACCTGCGCCGATGAGTCGCGCGATCCAACCAAGCTGTGTGTGGTCGAAACGCCAGCCGATCAGTCGGCCTTGGAGCGCAGCGCCGTCTACAAAGGTTATTACTTTGTTTTAATGGGGCATCTCAGTCCCATCGATGGCGTAGGCGCGGCGCAGCTGGGTGTCCAGTTACTGCTTCAACGGGCGCAAGATGGTCTCATCACCGAGGTCATTTTGGCCACCAACTTCACCGCTGAAGGTGAGGCAACGGCGCATTTAATTGCGCAGACTTTAAAAACCAAAGGCATTGCCGTGACTCGCTTGGCTAGGGGCATTCCTGCGGGTAGCGAGCTCGAATATGTTGACCTAGGAACGCTGGCCTATGCGCTAAGCGACAGACGATAAGGAGATTGTTATGCAGCATTTCACCATTGCTTACGGATGCCTTTTTGCGATGGCGCTTTTGCCCATCGTTTGCGCACTTTTGGCTAAATGGTCAGGCTTTATGAGGTGGGGGCGCGACGGTGGGTACGATAACGACAATCCGCGTGCATGGCTAGCGCGACAGGAGGGCTTTCCAGCTAGTGCCAATGCGGCGCAGGCCAATACCTTTGAAGCTTTGCCTTTCTTTTTTGCATCCATCATTGTGGCGCATCAAATGAGTGCCATCCAAGTTCATTTGGATGCTTTAGCACTGGTTTTTGTGTTTTTGCGTGTGCTCTACGTCATCATGTACGCAGCAGGGATTAGCAGTATGCGCACTTTGGTATGGACTTTGGCACTGGCCACCAACATTGGCATTTTCTTTTTGGGTGTTCGCTAACGCTGCTGGTACTGCCGCGCACCAAACAAAATGTCGCGCGAGCTGTTGTCGGTGAGGGGTTTGCGCGCATCAGCAAGCACCGCGCAGCCGCGCTGCACGGCAGGACGTGCCGATAGCTTGTCAAACCAGCGTTTGAGCGCCGGGTAGTCGGCCCAATCAATCCCTTGGTTTTGCCAAGACCGTAGCCAAGGATAGATGGCAATGTCGGCAATCGAATAGGTTTTTCCACCGATAAATGGCGAGCTTTGCAAACGCTGATCCATCACGCCGTAGAGGCGCTTGGCCTCGCTGGTGTAGCGCTTGATGGCGTAGTCGATTTTCTCAGGCGCATAGATGCGAAAGTGATGCGCTTGTCCCAGCATGGGGCCGACACCGCCCATTTGAAACATCAGCCATTGCAGCACTTCGTATTTATCGATGTCGCGTTGAGGAAGCAGCTTGCCTGTTTTGGCCGCTAGGTACAACAGAATGGCTCCCGACTCAAATAGCGAGATGGGTTTTCCACCGGGCCCATGTGAGTCCACTAAAGCGGGTATTTTGTTGTTAGGGCTGATGCTTAAAAATTCGGGCGTGAACTGATCGCCTTTGCCAATGTTGATGGCATGCACTTGCCAGTCGCGCCCTAGCCGCAAGCCGCACTCTTCAAGCATGATGTGGACTTTGTGTCCGTTGGGTGTGGGCCAAGAATAAACGTCAATCATAAAAACTCCTATCAGCAAATGGCTGTTGAATTAAGGGGTGAGCGCCGCGAGTAAATCGGTCTCAAGCGCCAAAATACGGTGGTTGTTTTGTAAGCCAGCTCCATCAATCACAAAGCTGTCTTCGACACGCTCACCCAAGGTTGTGATTTTGGCCAGTTGTATGCTGACCTCGTGCTGCGCCAGTACACGTGCCATGGCGTAGAGCAGGCCGACCCGATCGCTGGCTGCTATGTTCAAAATCCAGCGTTGTCCGCGTTCATCGGGATGCAGCTCAACGCGCGGTTGGAGGGGGAATGTGCGGGCGCGTCTGGTTTGCCGCGAGGAGGGCGCTGTTGGTAGTGCCGGTAGCTGCGTCAGGTCAAGCGTGAGCTCGTCTTCAATTTGGCGAATGACGGCGCTGTATTGATCCGCAGTAAGGTTCATGGGGGTGATCTGAAAACTGTCAAGCGCATGGCCATCGTGTGTGGTGTGAATTTTGGCATCCCAGATGCTGAAATTTCGACGCTCAAAGTAACCACAGATGCGTGCAAACAAGTCCTTGATGTCGCATGTATAGACCATCACTTGCAAGCCTTCCCCAATGGGTGAGAGGCGTGATCGAACAATGGGCGCGGCACTACCCACATGAGCGATCAGTAATCGGGTTTGCCACGCAATGTCGCTGCTGGACTGGCGCATGAAGTAGCTCACATCCAGTGTTTGCCACAGGGGTTCGGCCGATAAGGGCGTGAGGTTGTAGTGTGCCAATGCTTCGCAGGCTTTGCGTTTGGTGCTCTCAACCAGAGAGCTGGCATCGTGTGCCCGACCGCCCAAGGTGCGTGTGGTGAGTTTGTAGAGGTCTTCTAATAATTTGGCTTTCCATGCGTTCCAGACTTTGGGCGATGTTCCGCGTATGTCCGCAACCGTGAGCAAGTACAGCGCGGTGAGATAGCGTTGGTTGCCAACACGCTGGGCGAAAGCGGCGATGACATCGGGATCGGACAGGTCTTGCTTCTGCGCGATTTGGCTCATGGTCAAATGCTCTTTGACAAGGAAGGCGATGAGTTTGCTATCGTCGTCAGTAATGCCATGTTGCTTGCAAAACAGCTGCGCCTCGCCTATGCCCAGTTCGGAGTGATCGCCGCCACGGCCTTTGGCAATATCGTGAAAGAGTGCTGCGATGTAAAGAATCCAAGGCTTGTCCCAGCCACCGGCAAGTTGTGAGCAAAACGGATATTCGTGCGCGTGGTCGGCAATAAAAAAGCGGCGCACGTTTCTAAGCACCATCAAGATGTGCTGGTCAACCGTGTAGACATGAAAGAGGTCATGCTGCATCTGCCCAACGATGCGGCGAAAGACCCATAAATAGCGGCCTAGCACGGATGTCTGATTGAGCAGGCGCATGGTATGCGTGAGCCCTTCGCCGGTTTGCAGGATGGATAAAAACGTGGCGCGATTGACGGGGTCACGCCGAAAAGCCGCATTCATGAGCGATCTGGCGTTGTAGAGTGCGCGTAGCGTTCGAGCCGATAGACCGCTAACCCCCGGTGTTTTTTGAAACATGTGGAATGTCTCCAAAATGGCCTGTGGGCGTCGCTCGTACAAGTCGTCACTGGCAATATCGAGCAAACCGTTGGTCTCTAAAAAGTCGGCACCAAGTTCGATGGGCTGCACGTGATGCGGATTTAAGCGTGCGTTAATGTTGAGCAGCAAAATCTGATTGAGCTGCACCACGGCTTTGGCCGCCCAGTAATAGACCTTCATGAGGGCTTCGCTGTTGTGGCGTGATGACGCGAGGCTAAAGCCCATCGTCAGTGCGACTTGGGTTTGTAGGTCAAATACCAATCGATCCTCACGCCGACCCGCAGCCATGTGTAGCCTAGTGCGAATGGTCGAGAGCGCTGCCTCGTAGCGCTTGAGTTGTTTGGCTTCAAACGCAGTTGCCAGTCCGCTTTGAGCAAGCTCGCGCCAAGAGCCACCAAAGCCAGCCGCTTTGGTCAACCATAAGATGATGTGCAGATCGCGCAGACCGCCGGGTGACTCTTTGATATTGGGCTCGAGTGAGTAGGGCGTATTTTCAAATTTATTGTGGCGCTGCGCCATTTCTAAAGCCTTGGCAGTCGCAAAGCCTCGTACATCAAGGCTTGCAAAGAAGCCTGCTTGGAATGCCTTATACAGCATGGCTTTCGGGTCATCGCCTGAAATTAAACGTGACTCCAGCAAGGCTGTTTGGACGGTGATGTCTTGGCTCGCTTGATGCAAGCAATCGTCTAAGCGTCGCACGGATGATCCGATCTCTAAACCCGCATCCCAGCACTGTCCGACAAAGGACTCGATCTGCGCTTGTAGCGACGCATCGTGCGCAGGATCAACATCATTGGGTAGCAGCACTAAGACATCCACATCGGAGTAGGGAAAGAGCTCGCCGCGTCCATAGCCGCCCACCGCAACCAGACAAAAACGTTCGGATTGCGCAAGACCTGCCTGCTGCCAAATCGCCTCCAGAGTTGTGTCGGTCAACTTGGCTAAATCGCGCAGTAGTTGCTGCGTGCGTGCGGATGAAGGATGCGTAGTGCCGCATGGCAGATGGCTTGCAAGCAGCGCTTGTTTTTTTTGTCGGTAGTTCATGCAAGCCCTTAAACCGCCAGCGTGGCAGATTTAATTTTTGGTTGACGTGATGAAGGCAGGCAGTGGCGGATAACCCTCGGAGAGGGTGAGCACTTCAAATCCGGTTTCGGTGACCAGCACCGTGTGTTCCCACTGCGCTGACAGCGAGCGGTCTTTGGTGACGACTTGCCAGCCATCGGGAAGCAGTTTGGTTTCTTTGCGACCCGCGTTCACCATAGGCTCAATGGTGATGGTCATGCCGGGTTGCAAAATCGTTTTAGCGTCTGGGCTGGCGAAGTGCAAAATTTGTGGCTCTTCGTGGAAATTGCGTCCAATGCCATGACCGCAATAGTCGCGCACGACCGAGCAGCCTTGACTCTCTACGTATTTTTGTATCGCTTGACCTATTTGGATGATGTGTACGCCCGGCCCTACTTTGCTGATACCGTGCCACATGGCATCGTAAGTAATGGCACAAATGCGGTTGGCTGCGATCGAGGTCTCACCAATTTGAAACATGCGGCTGGTGTCACCATGCCAACCATCTTTGATGACGGTGATGTCGATATTGACGATGTCCCCCTTGCGCAGTGGTTTATCGTTGGGTATGCCGTGACAGACTTGCTGATTGACCGATGTGCAAATCGATTTAGGGTAGGGCGGACCATTCGGATCGGGTTGGTAGTTCAGCGGCGCTGGAATCGATTTGATCTCTTGCGTGATGAAGTCATACGCTAGGCGATCCAACTGATTGGTTGTTTTGCCCTCTTTAACAAATGGTGTGAGGTAATCTAAAACCAAAGAAGCAAGCCGCCCTGCGACGCGCATGCCTTCGATTTCTTCTGGAGTTTTAATGGTGATGGGCATAGAGTGAAGATTATAAATTTAGCCCAAACCACAGCCCAGAGCGTGATGACAAAGGGTTAGCGAAGAGTGACTAGCTGCGTACCCAGTAGCCGGTCATGCACGAATTGTTTTGACGGGTGAAGCCATGCCAAAAAGACGTACAACAAAATCCAGCCCAAGAGCATGGTACTGAGACTTTCCTGGGTCAGCTGCGTCAAGGCTAAGGCCGCTAGTGGTGGCGCAAACCAAAGCCATGCCAGAAGATACCGCATGATCGCTAGCTTGAAGGATAGAGGTTTGCCAAAGCGATCAAGTATCTTGATCCGCCAAGTCTTCATGGCCAACGTTTGGCCGCGTGACCAGAACCAACTGAAGTAAACGCCCATGACGATAAATAAAACGATGCCCAGTCCAGTGCGGTGAGTCAGTGCATGAGTGCTCTGAGTGGCAAGGCTAAAGACAAGAGCCGTTAAGGCGCATAGTGCAAAGAGCAACAAGCCCTCGTAGACCCATGCGGCCATGCGTTTAACCAGACTAGCGGATGTCATTGCGGGGCGGATGCGCTGGGTGACGGAGCAACGTGTGAGGGACGAACCGCGCGGGGGGATGCAGGTGAAGAAGCCGTTCGCGCTGGAAGTACCTTGTTTTGCGGCTTGGTGGCCAAAGCGGCGCTGTTGGGTACGCTGGCTTTTGCTTTGGCTTGCAACTTGGCTTTTTCGCTATCGCTGAGCGCTTGGTACGCTTCCCATTGCTTTTGTTTTTCTTCAGCGCTGAACGTTTTTGCCGCTGAAAAATTGAGTCTTGCTTGTGCGCGTTGGTCGGGCGAGAGCCTGACCCAGTCGGTCATGCGGGTGTGCAGTTTGGTTTGCTCGTCGGGGCTCAACTTGCTATAGTTTTTTGATACCTCTAGCCATTTTCGCTTTTGGACATCGCTCATTTTTTGCCACTCACCTTGAAGAGGCATTAATGCGCTTTGCTGATTGGCGCGCAACTCAGTCCACAGAGGCAGGGTGACTTTCGTTGCTTTGGTGAGTTTATTTTGCCCAGCAGGGTTGGCAGCGGCAGGCGTTGGCGTGAGTGGATCTGCTGGTTCTTGGGTTTGTGGCTGCGCGATAGCGAGCGTGGTTGCACACAGCGCAAAACAGAAAAAGGCGCACCGAGTGGACTGCACCATCAAAGTGGGCTGCGCCATCCGTTAGCGCTCCGCTTGGAGTTTGAGGAATTGCCCAAAGCCTTGATCAACATAGGCATCTGGTGGCAAATCATCCGTCAGGATGGCCGCATCAACATCGGCAACTTCTTTGGCGCGGTAATCGCTTTGGATATGCGAAATAACCAGTAATCCGGCCACTAAAAGAATGAAGGGGACGATCAACCCCAGTTTATTAAATAAATTAAAGTTTCCGCCGCCGCCCAGCGCTAAAGTGCCGCTGGGTGACGAGGCGAGTTCAAAGGCCAGACTGGGCTGCGCTATTTTTTGAGCGCCTAGTGCGCGCTCTCGGGCAAAGCGTAGTCGTGCAGCAATATCGTGCGATGGATTTTGTGTGCCCGCGTCTAAATGCGCAATCAAGCTTTTGGCGAATTGGTCGTGTGTCATAAATGTCGTTGCGTGTGTCATAGCTTGATTCCTTTCTCTTTAAGCGATCGACTTAAAGCTTGGCATGCGCGCGAGCAGTGAGTTTTAACGCTGCCCTCGGTGCACCCCATGGCGGCAGCAGTCTCTGCCACATCCATCTCCTCCCAATAACGTAAAAGGAAGGCTTCTCGTTGACGTGCTGGGAGGTTTTCTATTTCTATTTCCAGCATTTTCAGCGTTTCTTTGCGGTGAAGGGTGACTTCGGCACTCTCGGTGTGCTCCGAAGTATCCAAAACCTCTAGCGTTTCTAGGATGTCGGAGTCGTCATCTTCTGCGTTGGAGCCAAAGTCACTGAAATGGCTAAAAACAGCCCTATCTTTTTTTTGTGCACGAAACCAGTCGAGCGTGGTGTTGGACAAAATGCGTGCGAACAAGAGCGGTAGTTCGGCGACGGGTTTGTCGCCGTAATGCACGGAGAGCTTCATCATGCTGTCTTGCACGATGTCCAGCGCCGACTCTTCGTTTCGGACGTGGTACAGGCTGCGCTTAAACGCACGCTGCTCGGCCTCTTTGAGGAAGTTGGAAAGTTCGATTGGTGTTGCCAAAAGTGTGATTCTTCAGTTGAATGGACGAGGGTGTGCGATAATCGAGGGCTTATCAAACGAATTCTGAACCGATGGCCTTATCTGGGTGATCCATGTTTTGAATTTTAAGTCGCGAAGTATCTTCAAAAGAGTATACGCAGCGGCACCCAAGGTTTTTCAGTCGAAATTCACGAAAGGTTGTTCATGGAAACAAACTCAAAAAATGTCGAAGAGTTGATGGGGTCTGACATTCTGGTCAAAGCCCTGATCGAAGAAAAAGTCAAGCACATCTGGGGTTACCCCGGTGGTGCCGTTTTGTATCTCTACGATGCACTCTATCGGCAAGACAAAATCCAGCACGTTTTAGTGCGTCACGAGCAGGCAGCCGTTCATGCGGCCGATGGCTATGCACGTGCGACCGGCGAGGTTGGTGTGGCTTTAGTGACCTCAGGCCCCGGTGTTACCAATGCCATTACGGGGATTGCCACAGCGCACATGGACAGCATCCCGATGGTGATCATCACAGGGAATGTGCCAACGCATGCTATTGGTCTTGATGCCTTTCAAGAGTGCGATACGGTGGGCATCACGCGCCCGATTGTCAAGCACAACTTCTTGGTTAAAGACCCACGCGATTTAGCCCTAACGATTAAAAAGGCTTTTCATATTGCCCGTACAGGTCGTCCAGGCCCCGTGGTGATTGATATACCCAAAGATGTGTCGTTTAAAAAAGTTCCGTATCACGGTTACCCTGATTCCGTGGATATGCGTTCGTATCAGCCAGTGGTAAAAGGGCATACGGGACAAATCAGAAAAGCCATGCAGCTTTTGTTGGGAGCCAAGCGCCCCTACGTTTACGCGGGCGGTGGTGTGATTTTGAGCAACGCAACAGGTGAGCTGCGTCAATTGGTCGAGATGCTGGGTTGCCCCTGTACCAATACCCTTATGGGATTAGGCGCGATTGATGCGACGCATCCTCACTTCTTAGGCATGTTGGGTATGCATGGCACGATTGAAGCCAATAATGCAATGCAAAATTGTGACGTGCTGATCGCGATTGGTGCGCGTTTTGATGATCGTGTGATTGGCAATCCCAAGCACTTTGCACAAAATGAACGCAAAATTATTCACATTGATATTGATCCATCAAGCATCTCCAAACGTGTCAAAGTTGACGTTCCCATTGTGGGCGATGTGAAGGATGTATTGGTTGATCTAATGGGCATGATGCGCGAGTCCGGTCAACAGGTTGATCGTGAGGCGCTTGCCAGTTGGTGGAGTACCGTTGAAGGTTGGCGTAGCCGCAACTGCATGAAGTACGACAGCGAGAACTCCCAAGTCATTAAGCCGCAAAAAGTCATTGAAACCCTGTGGAACATGACCAAAGATGACGATGTCTACATCACCTCTGACGTGGGACAGCATCAAATGTGGGCGGCACAGTACTACAAGTTTAAAGAGCCAAGGCGCTGGATCAACTCGGGCGGATTGGGCACGATGGGAGTTGGCATTCCGTACGCGATGGGCATCAAGCTTGCCAAACCGGACTCCGAGGTTTTCTGCGTGACCGGTGAAGGTTCGGTGCAGATGTGCATTCAAGAGCTCTCGACATGTTTGCAGTACAACACGCCCATCAAAATTTTGGCGCTTAATAACCGCTATTTAGGCATGGTGCGCCAGTGGCAAGAGATCGAATACTCGGGCCGCTACTCCAGTAGCTACATGGATGCACTGCCAGACTTTGTGAAGTTGGCTGAAGCATACGGACATGTTGGCATCAAGGTTGAGCATCCACAAGACGTAGAGCCTGCTTTGCGCGAGGCGCGAAGACTGAAGAATAGAACGGTATTTTTGGACATCCGAACGGATCAAACCGAGAACGTCTTTCCCATGGTTCAAGCCGGTAAGGGCATTACGGAGATGCTGCTCTCGACTCAATTCGGTGCGGAGGACTTGTGATGAAAAAACATATCATTGCTGTGCTACTAGAAAACGAAGCTGGCGCATTGAGTCGTGTGGTGGGCTTGTTTTCAGCGCGTGCCTACAACATCGAGAGCTTGACGGTGGCTCCTACGGAAGACCCCACGCTATCGCGCATGACGATTCAAACCTCGGGTTCCGAAGAGGTCATAGAGCAAATTACCAAGCATCTCAATCGGTTGATTGAGGTCGTGAAAGTTATCAACCTCACGGATGGCGCGTATACCGAGCGTGAATTGATGATGGTCAAAGTCCGCGCTGTCGGCAAGGAGCGCGAGGAGATGATGCGCATGGCGGAGATATTCCGTGGTCGCATCATCGATGTGACCGACAAAAGCTACACCATTGAGTTGACCGGAGACTTGGCCAAAAACGATGCCTTTTTGCAAGCGATTGATAAGGGTGTGATTTTGGAGACAGTACGCTCGGGCGCATCGGGGATTGGACGTGGCGAGCGCATTTTGCGTTTATGATTATTTTTACTTTTTTACTTTAAGGAAATCGGAATGAAAGTTTTTTACGACAAAGATTGTGACCTCAGCGTGATCAAAGGCAAAGCGGTTGCCATCATCGGCTATGGCTCACAAGGTCATGCTCACGCTCAAAACCTAAACGACAGCGGCGTGAAAGTGATTGTCGGTTTGCGCAAAGGCGGCGCCTCTTGGCCGAAGGTTGAGAAGGCTGGCCTTAAAGTCATGGAAGTGGCGGATGCCGTGAAGGCAGCTGATGTTGTCATGATTTTGTTGCCAGATGAGCAAATTGGTGCCGTCTACGCCAACGATGTTGAACCCAACATCAAACAAGGCGCGTCGCTGGTGTTTGCGCATGGTTTCAATGTCCACTACGGTTTAGTGACACCACGCGCTGATTTGGATGTGTGGATGGTTGCTCCTAAAGCGCCTGGTCACACGGTGCGCGGCACATACGCACAAGGTGGCGGTGTGCCTCATCTGGTGGCGGTGTATCAAGACAATTCCGGTAAGGCTAAAGAGTTGGCTCTGTCTTACGCCATGGCTAACGGCGGTGGCAAGGCTGGCATTATTGAGACCAACTTCCGCGAAGAAACCGAAACGGATTTGTTTGGTGAAAAGGCTGTCTTGTGCGGTGGTGCCGTTGAGCTTATCAAGGCTGGCTTTGAAACCTGGG
>CAZAIW010000053.1:0-7848 GCA_964485285.1 uncultured Burkholderiaceae bacterium
GCACATGTGAATCATGCGCGCTACGAGAAGATGGGACTGCGAGATTTATGTCAACATGTCCATCAACTCTACGCCAAACATGACATTGCACGGTTGACCACCGATGTCTATCAAAGTGATTTGACACCTGCCATGACACCCAGCGATGCGTATGCCTATATTGCGCATCGCAAGACCGAACGGGTGGAGATTGACCAGTTGGAAGGGCGTATCACGGTAGGTCTTGTCACGCCTTATCCACCGGGCATTCCGCTGCTCATCCCCGGGGAAGTATTTAATAAAAAAATTGTTGACTATCTCAAATTCGCCCGAGAATTTAACCGTGAGTGCCCAGGCTTTGAGACCGATATTCATGGCCTTGTCGAAGAAAAAGGCGCGGACGGTGTGACTCGCTATTTCGCGGATTGCGTGCGGTGACACAAACCGCTGTTGATGCCGCGCCACGCTCTGTCTTGATGATCAAGGCGCATAGCGTGGGGGTGGGAGATTTGTTGCGTAGCAGCGCTGCTTGGCGGACGCTTAAAAATCACTGGCCAGACGCTCAGCTTCATTTATTGTTTTTAACCAAGCAGCAAGGCTATGCAACGGAGGAGCTCATTGGGCAGCATCACTTGCTTTCGAGTTGTCACTTTGTCACCATCCGATCAGGCTCTCCGCATGAGCAAGGTGCCAGCAACGTTCCTTTGAAAGCAGTCTTGGCGCAGGTCAAGCAGGTATGCGCACA
Source organism: uncultured Burkholderiaceae bacterium (assembly GCA_964485285.1). Taxonomy (GTDB): domain Bacteria; phylum Pseudomonadota; class Gammaproteobacteria; order Burkholderiales; family Burkholderiaceae_C; genus JASGCK01. Next base: position 725 of record CAZAIW010000053.1, read on the forward strand.
GGTTAAGCCTGATGTGGTGATTGACTTTGAGGCATCTGGTTTGCGCACGAGCCTCGTGACGCGCTATTGCGCGAAATGGACAGGTGCAAGGTCGGTGGGCGTTGCCAACTTTCCTTTGCGTAGATGGTTTTATGACGATGCTGCGCCTTCTGTTGCGCGCTATGCGTCAGTGCACGGGCTTTCGTTGCCGATGGATTACACCGAGCGCGATTACGTCGTTTTGGCGGCACTAGGGCTTGAGAGGTCTGGGCAGGCGATTGAACTTCAAGTTCAGCCTGCTGGTCTACTTGCAAAAGAAAAATTACGGAACGATTTGAACGCGCGTTTGCGCGTCAACTCCAGTATGCACAGCGAAGCCCACCGTGATCAAGCCCATCGCACATTACTCGTCGGTCTTAACATCGGTTGCGGCACGCCAGACGCGCGCCATAAGCGTCCAAAGCTCGACGTGCTGGTGGATGCGATAGGCCGTCTGTACCAACAAACACCGTTTACTTTGGTGTTGACGGGGGCGGCTTATGAGCGTGACATCAATCAGCAATTTATCGCCGCTTATCGAGGCCAATGGGGCGATGCGCCGCCCGTGGTGGATTGGGCTGGAGAGGTTTCTATTTCCGGGCTGACGGGCGTGATGGAGGCCGTCGATTACTTTATCTCGACCGATTCAGGCCCCTACCATATGGCGGTGGCACTGCGTAAGCCGACGCTTGTTTTATTTACCTATCCCGAGGTAACGTCCTACCATAACGTGCCATGGTGCACTCGGCTGATTGCGCCTTATGACGCACAGCAAATGGTCATGCAGTTTCAGCAACTTCAAGCGTACGATGCAGCCGCATACCGCTAAACCCTATCCTACTGACGCACTGCGCATGATTGCCCTGTATAGCTTGGCGGTCTCGGTTAGCCTTGGTGTGGCGCTTGTATCGCTGTCTAAATTGCTCATTGCCCTAGCGGTTATTGGCAAGTTGTATGGCTTAGTTCGTGCAGGCAAGCTGCGCTTAGTAATGAGGGCTATTCCTGCTACGTTTGCAGCTTTGTGGTTGGCTCTAGGGTGGCTGGTTGTTTCTTTGCTCTGGACGCAAGCGCCCGCCAGCGAGAGTTGGGCAGGTCTTGGGCGGCATGCACGTTTGTTGGTCTTACCCGCCGTTTATTTTTTACTGGAAACGCGGCAGGATGCTTTGAAGGTTTTGACCGCACTGGTCATCAGTCAATGTGTGGTTGTTTGCTGTTCTTGGTTGATGTGGTTGGGCGTACCTTTGCCATTTGCAACCGCAGCCCATGATGCCAGTTTAGGCGTTGTATTTACCAGCACCCTCGAGCAACCCGTGATGAGCACCTTGATGCTCACCCTGGTGTGGTTTTTGCGCGAGGAGATACCCAAGGTGTGGCGCACTCGTGTGCTGGTGGTGGTGGCGATGCTAACCCTGTCCAATGTGTTTTTTGTGATGATTGGGCGAACCGGTTATTTGGTAATGCTGTTGGCTATTTCGTTGGCTGTCTTTTGGCAGTTGCCCAAGAGAGCACGCCCCGTGGCTGTTTTATTGCCGCTCGCGTTGGCGTTGGGGATTGGTCTTGCATCCAGTCGGTTTCAAACGCGGATGCTTGAAATCAAGCGCGATATTGTTTTGTATCAACAAGGCGATATGAATTCCTCGCAAGGGCAGCGCTTGGATTATTGGACTCAATCGTTAGAGGCTTGGCAAGAAAAGCCGATCGTGGGTCATGGTGTGGGTAGCTGGCGCATGACCTACATCAACCATAACGGCCGAGACAAACTCAATCCACCTAGCAATCCGCACCAACAGTTTTTGTTATGGGCCGTAGAGGGTGGTTGGGTGGGGTTGGCACTGCTTCTTGCTTTTTATGTGGCGCTGTATCGTGACTCTCGGTTGCTGGAAGGATCAGCAAGGCAAGCGCTGCAAGCTAGTTTGGCCATTACGGTGCTGATGAGCATGATGAACTGTCCACTATTTGGTGCTGGTATGGGAGAGTTCATCTTTGTGATTTTTGCTGCACTGCTGGCAACGAAGCGTATGCCTGGCTAGGGCTGCAAGATGAGTAGGAGCTTCTTGGCGATTTTGGAGTTGGCGTAGTCCGATAGGTGATCGCCATAGCTGTAGAGAAAGTTTCTGCCTTCGTGGTAGGTGCATCGGTCACCCGAAACGTCGCACAGCAAAGGAAGCGGGTTGAACACAATCAAGCGAGGATTGATCCGTTGCAACTCTTGACTGAATTGCTGGTAGGCCCAAGTCCCTGCAAGGTGCGCTTGGTATCCTATTTGGCAATGCGGATTAGCGGTTCGCGTCAAGATGCTGCGCAGGAGTGGAAGGCTGGTCATTTCACCTTGAACGCAGCTGGTCGGATCAGGCAGGGTAGGGTTGTCAATCACAAAGACGACCTGCTTGCCTGCACGCTGCAGGTGCTGGGCGAGCTCGTTTTGTTCTTGTGCGAGTCGATGAATATCGGCCTTGCTGTATTGTTTGTTGATGAGTCGTGTCACGTTGTCGGTTGCGAAGATATGCCGAAAACTATTTGCCAGCACAACTGTGCGAATGTGTGAGTCGGCCTCTAAGCGCTGCAGGGCTTTTTTTAGTAAAGCGCCCTCATTGTTTTGAGGTAACTTAAACGCTGGAAACGAACCCATTAAAAGCCAGTTTTGATCCGCCGCAGACTCTCTTGCCAGCCCGTAGTACAGCGCCTCCGCCTTGCTGTCACCTATAACGGCAAATTGCGCAGGCGTTGGTTTGTTTTGACTCAAGCACCATTCAAATGCCGATGCTTGCTCGGGTGACAGGCCGCAAGCATGACGTAGCAGCTGGCGATCAGCCCCTAGCGCGATGGTGTGCAAGTCGGCGTTGAGTCTGTCCGTATGTCGCCAAGGCAGACCATTGCTTCGGGTAATCGTATAGCCTAGCGCAAAGACCACGATCATGCCTAAACCAAGACACGTCACCACGGCCTTTTTGCGCCAAGAGCCATGAGCGAGATTGGCAGGTTTTTGGGGAGGATGCATGGTCGGAAATCGAATTGGTCGTTCAATCAACAGATACGTCAATGCAGCCAGAACCAAGCTAGCGAGCAGCAAACCTGCGCGCGCAGTAGGCGATGGCGTTTGCCCTTCAAAAATACGCGCAAAAGTCAGTAGCGGCCAATGCCATAAATAAAGCGGATAGCTGATAAGCCCGATCCATACCAAAGGGCGACTGCTTAAGACGAGGCGGTTGATGCAGGCTTTTGCACCTGCTGCAATCAAACATGCCGCTCCGATGGTTGGGAGCAGTGCCCATAGACCGGGAAACGCATCGGTTGAGTTGATCAGTACGAGCGCCATGACCAGTAGCGCTAGTCCTATCATCGATAGCGCATGGCGCAGGCGATGAGTGATGTCAACATTTTGAAATAAACGATACGGATGCAGATGGGCATACGCCAGTGCAGCGCCCATAGCCAGCTCCCAAGAGCGCGAGAGCGGAGAGTAAAAATCAGCCGTTATATCGCGCTGCACCCAGATGTAACTCAAGCACAACGAACCCCAAAATATCACACCAATAGCGATGGCTTTTACGAATGCCTGGCGACTGACCAAATGGCACAGCCACAGCAGGATAGGCCACACCAAATAGAACTGTTCTTCGATTGCCAAAGACCATAGGTGGAGCAATGGTTTGGTTGTCGCTTCGCTATCGAAATAGCCAGCATCGCGCCAAAACAAAAAGTTGTTGAGAAAAGCCGCGCCGCCGGCCGTGTAGCGCCCCAGCTGCTTGTATTCAATAGGAGTGAGCGTCACCCATCCAACCCATAAGCAAAAGGTGAGTACAACCAGTAGCGCAGGAAAAATCCGTTGGATGCGCTTGTTGTAAAAGTGTGTTAATGAGAAGGAGGCGCTCGCAAGTTCCTTGAGCAAAATCGAAGTAATCAGATACCCTGATATAACAAAAAAAATGTCAACGCCGACGAACCCACCCGGTAAAGCACTCGGGAAGGCGTGGAAGATCAGAACCGCTAAGACGGCAAAAGCACGCAGTCCGTCAATGTCTGGACGGTAGGTTTTCTCTAACGTCATAAACCCATTTCGTATAGGCGCTGATAGTGACCGGCATGCGCCAGCAACGCTTCATGCGCACCCATTTCAACGATCTTTCCTTGTGCCATCACCACAATACAGTCGGCGCTTTGTACGGTTGAGAGTCGGTGCGCAACAACGAGCGTGGTGCGTCCCTGCATCAGCCCACCGAGTGCCTGCTGGACGGCCCGTTCAGACTTGTTGTCCAGTGCCGATGTGGCTTCATCGAGCAACAAGATGGGTGCATTTTTATAAATTGCACGAGCAATAGCTAACCGCTGACGTTGCCCGCCCGATAACTGAGCTGCGTTATGTCCCAGTACCGTATGCATACCTGTTGGCAGCGTATTGACGAGCTCGGCAAGGTGTGCCGCCTGCAAGGCTTGTTGGATAAGCTCTAGCGATGGACGGGGGTCACCCAGTGCTACGTTAGCTGCCAGTGTGTCATTGAACATCACAACATCTTGGCTGACGTAGGCAAATTGCTCGCGCAGCGCCACCATGTCCCAATCAGCAAGAGGCTGACCATTTAAAAAAATCATCCCTTCGGTGGGCTCCAAAAACCGAGGGAGCAAGTTGATCAAACTGGTTTTTCCTGAACCCGATGAGCCCACCAGTGCAATCTTTTGTCCTTGCTGGATGTCAAGTGATAGACCATCAATTGCGTAGTCAGAGGCACCCGGGTAGCGCAGTTTGATATTTTGAAAACTCAAAACAGGAGTTTGGGCAAAGCTTTGAGGTGCCAAAGAGCTTCCAGAAACCTCATCAATGGGCGCATCGATGAAGTCCAATCCACGCTCCACGGCAGCAAGGCCTCGCACCAGCGGGGCAGCAGCCTCCGATAAATGCTTGATGGGCGCTACCAACATCAGCATCGCCATGATGAAGGCGGCAAAGCCACCCACACTGATACTGGTGCCTGCGCTATTTTGCCAAAGGGCAATGCAAATGACCGCTGAAAGGGCCGTTGCGGCGAGCATTTGTGTGAGCGGTGTCATAGCAGAACCACCCATGATGCTTTTGATGCTGAGGCGGCGAAGCTGTGCGCTGAGCACCTCAAAGCGAGCCGTTTGCATGCTTTGTGCGTGATGTAGGCGCACCATGCGCTGAGCCAGTACGTTTTCTTCTACGACGTAGGCGAGGTCATCCGTGGTGGTTTGAGCCGTTTTAGCAATTTGCCCTAATCGTTTCGAGAAGTATTTCATGATGGCGGCCACACCAGGAATGATCGTAAAGACAATTAAGGTGAGTTGCCAATTGAGATAGAGAAGATAGGTCAGCAGTGCCGCTAGCGTGAGGCTGTCTTTCAAAATGGACAGCAAGCTATTGACCAGCTGGGTGGTGCCATTTTGAATTTCGTGAACGATGGTGTTCGATAAACTGCTAGAGGAAGTTTTGACCAATTCACTCACCTTGATGCGTTGCATTTTGGCAAACAAGGCAGTACGCAACTTTTGCATGGCATCGTTAGAGAGAATGGCTAAAAAGTACTGCGCTAAAAAACTGGCCAGTCCACGCAGGGCAAATAGCCCAATAATAGAAACAGGAACTTTCCAAAGCGACAAACCATTACCAACAAAACCTTTATCGAGCAAGGGCTGCAAAAGGGCTGGGATGGCGGGTTCGGTCAACGAGACAATGAGCGTTGCTAAAAAAATGCCAGCAAGGGGCATCGTAGCGTGTTCAAAATAGGGACGAATTCGACCTAGACGTGCATAAAATTTTCGGATGGCGGCTAGAGAAATCATAGTCAGCGATCATAATTGAAGCATGTCTGAGCCGATGCCAACCTCTATCCACCCGACCCTTAGCGTCATTGTGATTACCAAGAATGAAGCTAGCAACATTGCTGATTGTCTCGCGTCGGTTGCTTTTGCCGATGAGGTCATTGTGGTTGACTCTGGTAGCACCGATGCAACGGTGTCGATGGCACAGAGCATGGGCGCACACGTCACGTCTAGGACGGATTGGCGTGGATTTGGTGTGCAAAAAAATCGTGCTCTTGAATTAGCGACAGGGCAATGGGTGTTATCGCTAGACGCGGATGAGCGGGTTTCCCCAGAGCTAGCGATTGAAATTGGGAAGATCATCACCGCCAATCAGGCCAGTGTGTGCGATATGCCACGACGAACATCGTTTTGTGGACAATGGATGAACCACTGCGGATGGTCACCTGATCGGGTCACACGCTTATTTAAGCGAGGCTCTGCAAAATTTAATGATAATTTGGTACATGAAAAGGTGGAGTGGGCGACAAATGTGCATACAATCGTATCGCTTAAGTTTCCTATATTGCACTTTAGTTATCCCACGCCTAATCATTATTGGGACAAACTGAGGTTGTACAGCGAGGCTTGGGCGTTGCAGAAATATCAGCAGGGGGCGACCACTTCCATGAGCAGAGCCTTGGTGTCATCCGTAGTGGCTTTTGTTCGTAGTTACGTCGTCCGGCTTGGTTTTTTAGATGGGGCATTGGGGTTTGTTGTTTGTCAGATGCAAGCGCAGGCAGCGTTTTATAAATATTTTTATTTGTATTTTTTGAGTCGTTTGAAAAACCAAAATAAAACATGATGAGTTACTTTTCACGCCGACAAGTTTTGACGCACGCAACCGGTTTGGCAGCCTTAGGTCTGGGTAGCGTGACAGCCAACGCCCAATTTCGCATCGAAGTCTCCGGGGTTGGTGCGACGCAAATGCCGATTGCAATTGCTGCTTTTAAAGGCGACGAGCAGGCTCCTCAAAAAATCGGGGCGATTGTCAGTGCTGATTTGCTGCGTTCAGGGGTGTTCCGTGTGACGGATGCACCTACGGGCTTAGATGAGGTGAGTCGCCCAGAGTTGCCCAGGATTCGAGCGTTGGGCGCGGATAACCTCTTGGTCGGGAGTATTTATCGATTAGCGGATGGTCGCTTTGATGTGCGGTGCCGTCTGTGGGATGCCGTTCGCGCGGTTGATCTGGGTGTGCATTCTTTGGTGGTGTCCGGTACGGATTTGCGCTTTACGGCGCATCGCATCGCGGATTGGGTGTCCGATCACGCCGGCCGCGTGGCGATCGGCGC
>CAZAIW010000053.1:7858-12008 GCA_964485285.1 uncultured Burkholderiaceae bacterium
CGCGGATTGGGTTTATGCCAAATTGACCGGCGAACGTGGCGTTGCTGCAACCCGTATCGCATATGTCACTAAAACAACGGTCAATAATACACCGCGCTTTCATCTATGGGTGGCCGATTCTGATGGTGAGTCCGCCAGTGCTGCTCTAACAAGTACCGAACCGCTTATTTCCCCGGCTTGGTCACCGAATGGTCAGCAACTAGCCTATGTTTCGTTTGAATCACGCAAGCCCGTGGTGTATGTGCACGAGGTAGCAACAGGGCGCAGGCGTGCTGTTGCCGATTTCAAGGGCTCTAACAGCTCCCCAGCGTGGTCGCCCGATGGACGCAATTTGATTGTGACGCTCAGTCGTGACGGTGGATCACAGATGTTCATGATGTCGGCATCGGGCGGTGAACCACAAAAACTGTCGCATTCATCGAGCATCGACACGGAGGCGGTTTTTGCACCCGACGGGCAAAGTATTTACTTTGTGAGTGACCGCGGCGGAAGTCCGCAAATTTATCGCATGCCGGTGAGCGGTGGCGTAGCGCAGCGCGTTACTTTTTCTGGTAACTACAACATCTCACCCGCGATTAGTCCAAATGGCACGATGCTTGCTTTTATTTCGCGCGTAGGCGGCGCGTTTAAATTGACGCTGCAAGACTTGTCGTCAGGTACGGTGAGAACTCTGACCGATACCGAGGCAGACGAAAGCCCTAGCTTTAGTGCCAACGGAAAGCAAATCATTTATGCGACGCAGCTCTCAGCGGCAGGGCGTTGGCAAGAGGCCTTGATGACGACGACCTTGGATGGGCGTGTGAAATCAAAACTAACAGCAGTATCAGGTGATATTCGTGAGCCTGATTGGGGAACATTTCTCGCTGCCACTTTAAAATAACTTGTAACTTAAGGAGCTTTTATGTCTAACAGTAAATTATGGCTATTGGTATGCGGCGCTGCCCTCTTAGCGGCTTGCGGAACTAAGGTGCCCATCACCGAGCAAGCCAAGCTAGAAGATCGCACCGTGGTGACTCAAACCTCCACTGCACCTACTGATTCACAACCTGTCAATCGAGACGTTAAGCTCGCTCAGGTTGAGCAAGTTGCCGTGTCCGGTCCGCGTGTAGTCTATTTTGATTTTGACAGTTTCGTGATTAAACCCGAGTACCAAGCTACGCTGGAGACGCAGGCTAAATTTTTGGTGGCTAACCGCACAACCAAAATTGCGCTGGGTGGTCATACGGATGATATTGGTGGACGGGAGTACAACTTAGCGCTGGGTCAAAAGCGTGCCGATGCCGTTAAGCGTGCCCTCGCCATTTTGGGGGTGAGTGAAGCTCAAATGGAAGCTGTGAGCTTTGGCAAGGAAAAACCGACTGTACTTGGCACCGATGATGCCGCACGCGCTAAAAATCGGCGCGTTGAAATTTCAGCTCCTTAAATATGAAGCGTGAGTGAATGTGATGATGCTGTCTACTCGGTTTACGGTTCGCGCCTCTCTGGTGGTGCTCTTCCTTGGTTTATGTCAAGCCAGCTATGCCGGACTTTTTGATGATGAGGAGGCTCGTAGAGCCATTCTTGATTTACGGCAAAAAGTCGAGCAAATAGAGCAGTCGCGCACAAAAGATCGTGAGGAAAACGTACAAATCAAACGCAGTTTGCTCGATTTACAAACATTGATTGAGCAATTGCGAGCTGATCTTGCCAAGCAAGTCGGTCAGCAGGAGCAGTTAGCCAAAGATGTGAGTGAGTTGCAACGCCGTCAGCGTGATTTGGCACAAGGGGTTGATGATCGGATGCGACGCTTAGAGCCCGTTAAAGTCATGCTAGATGGGAAAGAGTTTTTGGCTGATCCTACAGAAGTCAAAGAATACGAGGCAGCGCTAGCGGTGTTTCGCAAAGGTGATTTCAAATTGGCGGTGCGATCCTTTGCTGACTTTTTACGCCGCTATCCACAAAGTGGTTATCAGGCTTTAGGACTTTTTTGGCTGGGTAGTGCGCAATACGCCGAGCGTGACTACCGCGAGGCGATTCAGAGCTTTAAATCTTCGGTGGATGCTCATCCCACGTCCAACAAAGCACCAGAGGCTTTATTGGCAACGGCCAATAGTCAACTCGAACTGAAAGATAGTCGCTTAGCAAAACGAACGCTTGAAAATCTCATCAGCGCCTATCCACAGTCGGAGGCAGCGGCAGCGGCTAAAGACAGATTAGCTCGAATGAAATAACAACAAACAGCAGCCGAAAGGGGTTTCTATGCCAGCGGTACTCGATGCCAGCGCCATACAGGGTCTCACGCAGAACATTTTGTGGGCAACCTTTGCACTCTCGGTCGTTTTTGGTTTTGTCGCCCAGCGTAGCCACTTTTGTACGATGGGTGCGGTCAGCGACATTGTCAATATGCACGACTGGACCAGAATGCGGATGTGGGCGGTGGCGATAGCGGTTGCCATGGTTGGCTTTGGGTGCATGTCTTACTTTGGCATCATCAACCCCGAAAAATCTTTATATGCAACGCCAAAAGTGTTGTGGCTATCCAGCTTAGTGGGCGGTTTGCTGTTCGGTTTTGGCATGGTGTTGGCCTCGGGCTGTGGCAATAAAACCTTGCTTCGGATTGGGGCAGGCAGTTTAAAGTCGTTGGTTGTTTTTATCGTGATGGGCATGGCCGCATTTGCTACGCTCAAAGGCATGACCGCCGTGCTCAGGGTCAATACCGTCGATTTAGTAAGCTTTGATGCACCTGTTTTGTCGCCTGTGGTGCGACTGGGGGCATCGTTGTTGATCGGCTTCGTGCTGCTCGTATGGGCTTTGCGAGATGCGCAGATGCGACGTTTATCAACCTTGACCCCCAGTTTTGTGATTGGCGCGGTGGTGGTGGGTGTATGGTGGGTGAGTGGTCATCTAGGATACATCCCCGAGCATCCTGAGACACTGCAAGAAGCCCTTTTGGCGACCAATTCGGGGCGTATGGAGTCACTCAGTTTTGTGGCACCAATGGCATATGTGCTGGACTGGATCATGTTCTTTAGTGACAAAAGCAAGGTTCTTACATTGGGTATGGCGGGCGTATTTGGTGTCTTGGTGGGTAGCTTTATAGAGGCCAGAGTGTTCCGAACTTTCCGTTGGGAAGGTTTTGGCTCGGTTGAGGATGTTACTAATCACTTGGTCGGTGCCGTCTTGATGGGGGTAGGCGGTGTGACGGCGATGGGATGCACGATTGGACAAGGTTTGTCTGGAATCTCAACGCTGGCGCTAGGCAGCTTCATTGCGGTTGCTGGCATTTTGGTCGGTGCCGTGGCGGCGTTCAAATATCAAAATTGGCGCTTGGATCAGATGTGATCAACGAGCCAGTTGATCATCAGCGGCGCTTCGGTGGTTTAACAAGACTTTATGGCACCCAAGGTGCTGCGCAGGTTTTTGCCGCTCATGTTGTTGTAATTGGCATCGGTGGTGTGGGTTCGTGGAGTGCAGAAGCTCTTGCTCGCAGCGGAGTAGGACGTATCACACTCATTGACACGGATCACATTGCTGAGTCCAACATCAATCGACAAATCCACTCGCTCAGCTCCACCCTTGGCAAAGCCAAAATTGAAGCGATGCAAGAGCGAATACACAGCGTTAACCCACAATGCCATGTGCACGTTATCGATGATTTTGTGACCCCTGAGAACTGGTCTTTGTTGTGTGCAAACATCGCGTCATTAGCGCCGATTCAGGGCATCATCGATGCTTGTGACCAAGTGGCTGCTAAAACGGCACTGTCCGCTTGGGCGTTAAAACACAAAAAAATAACTTTTATCACGGTGGGTGCTGCGGGCGGTAAGCAGCAGGCAGAACTTGTGCAAATCAAAGACCTGTCGCAAACCACACATGATCCCTTGCTTGCAAAAATGCGCTACAACTTGCGCCGCCATCATGGAGCGCCGCGTGCGGGCAACGTGGGCGTAACTTGCGTTTATAGCCAAGAACCCGTCCAGCAACCACAAGCGTTGCAAGATGCTGCTGCATCCGATGGAACACTGAACTGTCATGGTTTTGGTTCTAGCGTCAGCGTGACAGCCACATTTGGTTTGTGCGCCGCCGGATGGGCGATCAGGGAGCTTGCCAAGGTCAGTAAAAAAGCGTTATAATCGAAGGCTTTGCTGCAAAGCAAAGAGCAAGTGGGATG
>CAZAIW010000054.1:0-1454 GCA_964485285.1 uncultured Burkholderiaceae bacterium
GCATTTAGATGAAAAAGTTGCTAAATATTTCAAAGTGGCAATGTTTTGTAGTGTGTTTCGAAATGTTGGAATAAGTATGGCTGTTTTTTTCATAAGAAAATTTGAGGCGGTAATGAGATAATTTTGGCTACATTTTAAAGTATCTTAGGAAGTTATCCCTCCCTTTCACTTCTATGTCGATGCGTTTATTTTGCACCTAGCCCAATATTACGATGAATAGCATTCATAGAGAAGATTCAATCAAAAAAATCATCTACGGCCACGATTCCTTGTTCCATATATTCGCCGGAATTAATATATGAATTTAACATTTCAATAAATTTTGAATTTTTTGGATTATTCATATGGTGTTTAAAGAAGTATGATTTTGCGATAGTGTAATTTAAATTTAAAAATTTTGAATTTGATTTTATTGTGATTGAGTCCGGATGAGCGCGAAAGTGAGTAAGTGGTTCATTAATTATTGAAAATCGTTGATACCTCTTGGCCACTAATAAAAAAATAAGTAAATCGTTTCCTATCGCATGACTACTAAAGTCACTATTAATTTTATTGGGGATATTCGCCATCAGACAATCTAAAATGTCATCTCGCCTGAATAAAGTACATGCAGGAGAATTGGCTAATTTTTTACAGGGGCTAAAAAGCATGCTGTAATCAATAAAATCTTGGCAAGAGTAATAGCCAGTTTCAACCTCATTGTACCAAGGTGTTCCGTTCATTGGACTAATAGAGTCATTGAAAATAGTTGCACCGCTAAAAGAAAATCCAACATCTGGTGAAGTTAATGATGGAAGTAATTTTTCGACGAATGTAGATGAAATTAAATCATCAGAAAATAATAAATTAACATATTTCCCATGAGCCAGCGTGAGTGCCTTAATCCAGTTATTCACTGGTCCTATGTTGGTTTCATTTCTAAATACCTTAACATTTTGATGGTTTTTAGCTATATTAGAAATAACGTCCCATGTGGCATCTGTACTATTGTTGTCGACAACAACGATTTCTATGTTTTTATAGGTTTGATTAATGCCGGACAGAATGGCCTGTGATACGTATTCAGCACGATTATATGTTGGAATTGCGATAGTAACTAAATGAGAATTCATAGTTTCATTTTATTTCTTAATAAAACATCACAATCAAAATTGTTTTTGAATTCTGAAATAATTTCAAAGTTTGGTAATAAGGCCAATATTTCATCTAAGCTAATTTGCCCTTCATATAGCTCTTTGTTGCTATACTCTGTATAAAAGTATCGGGTATGATTTTGAAAGGTTTTAAGGCCACCTTTTATCAAATCCAGCTCAGCGCCTTGCACATCTGCCCAAATAAAATCAATATTACGAGTCAAATTTTCAGCATACCAGTCATCCAATGTTAGAATGGTAACCGGGAATTTGCTATCGAAGGTTATGCCCGGGTGCTCCTCAAGATGCCCTGTTGGTTTT
>CAZAIW010000054.1:1464-11896 GCA_964485285.1 uncultured Burkholderiaceae bacterium
GAGCCCGACATATCCCATCCGCCCTGCATTTCGTAGCCAGCAGCAAGATTTTGTCCCCCGCTTGCATAAAACTCAGCAGTGCCATTGACAGCGCCAATAGCAAGTTCGTGAAGTTTTGCGCGCGGGTAACTGGCCAAATTAGCTTTGAACTTTGCGATGCAACGTGGGTCAGGTTCAAACGAATGAATAATTCCGTAAGGAAACAAATCGAAAAAGGCTCGTGTGTGACCTCCATTATTTGCACCAATATCAAGAATAATGGGATCTTTTTTGGCTAACAGATTCGGTAATGAGGCTAGATTTAGCTCTCCTGCGTAAATTTCGTGATTCATTTATTTGATTCTCCATATAGATAATACTGACATGCATCGTAAGTAGCTAATGATGCTTCTTGGCTCCCAAAGCCTAAATCAGCATCACTCACGCGGATTCTCTTACTCCAGTCGATCATTTGATTCATAGTTACTTTAGTCTCAGCTTAGAGTAATCCAAGGCCTTGGTGATTAGTTTGTGCATTCGGATATTCGTAGTAGTGATTTTATGGAGTCATATGACCCAAAAAGTCTGCATAAGCCTTCTGCAAACCCTCAGTAAGATGAGTGCTTGCTGTCCAGCCAAGGTGATTCAAACGACTACTATTCATCCACTTGCGAGGTGAGCCATCTGGTTTAGTGACATCAAAGTTAATGAGTCCGGCGTAGCCAACAACTTTTCCAATTGTTGTTGCCAACTCAGCGATTGTCACATCTTCACCACATCCGACGTTGATGTGGTTTTGCATAGGGGTCGTATGTGCATCGTAGGTGGCTTTTGGTAGATTCATGACATGAATGCTAGCGCTAGCCATATCGTCTACGTATAAAAATTCACGCTTAGGTGTTCCCGTCCCCCAAATAGTGACGTTAGGAGCTTGCATGATTTTGGCTTCGTGAAACCGACGAATTAGCGCAGGAATCACATGGCTATTTTCTGGATGATAGTTATCGCCAGCGCCATAAAGATTCGTTGGCATCACGCTGCGGTAGTCCACGCCGTGACTTTCACCATACTGGCGGTTATAGCTCTCGCATAGTTTGATACCTGCGATTTTGGCAATCGCGTAGGGCTCGTTCGTAGGCTCTAGCAGACCTGTGAGTAGCGCTTCTTCACGCATGGGTTGGGGTGCGAGCTTTGGGTAGATGCAGCTCGAACCCAAGAAAAGCAGTTTTTGTACGCCCGAGCGCCATGCTTCATGGATGACATTAGCCTCTATCATCAAATTTTGATAAATGAATTCAGCGGGATATGTGTTGTTCGCATGAATCCCTCCCACTTTTGCAGCCGCTAAGTACACCTGAGTTGGTTTTTCAGCTTGAAAGAATACCCGTACCGCAGCTTGATCGCATAAATCAAGCTCGGCATGGCTGCGAGTGATGATCTTCGCTGGGTCGTGACCAGCGGCTAAAAGTTGACGCACAAGCGCCGCCCCAACCATCCCACGGTGTCCGGCGACATAGATGCGAGGCGATTTCTCGACGGTCATTTTTGAGCTTGTTTCGCCTGTACCAACTCATACAGTCGGTCACCGAAAATTTCAGGACGACCCGTAAATAAAATTTGAACGCCATTTTTTGCGATCAGCTCGCGGCGTAATTTGAGTCGCTCTTTGGGATTGTCAATCAGGCGAACGGCCGCTGCAACGTATTCCTCGACGGAGTCGGTAGCCATCCAACTAGGAACGCCAAGACGACCAAATAGTCCACGGTCAATGCACTCAAAGACTTCAACACCATTTAAGCAAACACCGACTTGCCCTAGGGTGACGGTATCAATAATCCCGTTGGTATTGCCAAATGGGAAGGGGTTGACGAACATATCGCAATCGTTGATTTTCGCCATGTACTCGGGGTAGTTTAAGTGCCGATTAACGTGCGCGTGGTCACCTAAGAACTGTTTGATCACTCGGTTCACTTGCGGATGCATCAGACTGGTCGCCTGCCCAATCATGAATTCAAAATGAACGGGTGTTTTGGCCGTGTCGACAATGGCTTTGCAGGTTTGTAAGAAGCGTGGGTTGAGCTTCATGGTCGTTGCACAAACAGCGATCCTGACGACATCAGGATTTTTACCATTGTTGTCACGCAAATTAGGGACTAGATTTTCAGGTAGAGCGGAGGATGGAACGTAGGGCAGCGCATCTTTAGGTAGGCGTAGCAGTTTTTCAGAAAAACAACTCTCCAGTCCAACATAGTCGTCTTCAACAACCACGTAGTCCATGTAGGGTGAGTGGGTGGTTGCGGGATGTCCGAGCGCCATGACTTGTAGCGGCGCAAAGCGTAAATTAGCCGCAAACACGGTCAGCGGGAACATGCCGACGCTTGGCATGTAGAAAAGGCGAGCTTGTTTGGCAATGGCGGTGCTGCGGATATGAGCCATCTGCTCAATCATTGATCCGCCCTTGATTTCAATGAACTCGTCAAATACAGCACGTCCTAGGTCATCAACATTATTAGCGTAACCCATGGCAACCACGTTAAAGTGACGTCGCGCCGCGCGCATGGTGGTTGAGTGCGTACGATAGATGGAGTGCGAGCTATTGAACCACTCTAGCACCACAAGCATGGTCGGCTTTTCGCCTTTAATCAGGGGAATGAGTGCGGGCGCATCGGTTAAGCCGTTTTGCAGCATCTTGTTGCGCACAATGACATTGATAGCAGCTTTAACGCGGTGACGATCAGGACGATCTGCGTAACTGCAATGCATGTAAACGTCATGCAAGATACCTGATGGCAGTTGATCTAAATCCATTTGCTGTAAGCGCTCAGGCAACCACCCCAGCACCAACTCACGCTTTGCGTGAGCAGACGGAGACGCTAAAAAGCGCGGTGCAAGCCATAGCATGCAAATACTGACCGCCATGACCGGATTGGCAGCCCATAGTGCATCAAGGTTGATGGGTATTTCCGACTCTGGAAATGCCAACAAGGAAAATTTGTTCAAATTTTCGGGGGTCAGCTGTAGCTCGTCTTTGTCCCATCCTAGATTGTTAAACGTGCGAATAACGTGATCGGCATTGCGAAAAGGAGTCACTGCGAAAAGCGTAGCAAGCCAGCGTTGTAGCTGCAACGCTTGTGCATAGCCTTGTGGGGATAGCGTGAAGCCGCTATCCAAAAATAAATGCGAAATCGCTGAGGCAATGCGCGTGAGGATGTGGGCATCAATTTCATCGCCACTGGCAAGTGCGGCCATTGGTTTTGCTGAAAAACTAGGCGCAAGATTGCCGTAGTGGTTGTCCAGCATTTGCAATAGCTGGATGAGTTCTCTGCCTGCATCTTCGTATTGACGCATGTAGACAGCATGTTCAAAGCGTTCGAGATTAAAGTCCATAATTGTTGATTGGCAAAAAGTGAGTGGGTCGTCGGGAGGGTAAAAAATAAGGCTTTAGTTTACATTGAAATGGTAAGTAAGTCGGTGTACTGGCTGGTACTCGCAACGATGGGGTTGGTTTGATGGCAGTGGTCGGCTTGCGCCCCCTGAATAATACGATCAAATTGGTGGCTGGTTACGCCCATCGCCTCAAGACCGGAGGGAAGTCCAATTCTCGCATTCATCTCCCTAATTGCAGCGGGGATGTCTGCACCTCGGTTTTCGCCAAGCCCCATCGCGTAAGCCATACGATCCATCCGGCGCTCTTGCTTGACGGAAGGTGCCTGCGCATTAAAGGCGACAACAGCTGGTAAAAACACCGCGTTTAATGTGCCGTGATGCAAAGCAGAGTTGATGCCGCCTAGACTGTGACTGAGCGAGTGGACACAGCCCAAGCCTTTTTGAAAAGCCATCGCTCCTTGCATCGAAGCACTCATCAGTTGGCGACGCGCCTCTCGGTCTGAACCGTTTTGAGTCGCGCGTTCAAGATGTGCCCAAGCCCTTGCAAGTCCGTCCAGTGCAATGCCGTCTGCTGGTGGATTGAAAACTGGTGCCATGAATGTTTCCATGCAATGTGCAACCGCATCCATGCCCGTTGCTGCCGTGAGTTTTGGCGGTAATCCGATCGTGAGTTCGGGGTCACAGATGGCGGTCTTGGGCACAAGAAACCATGAGTGAAAACCTAGTTTTCGTCCATCCGCAACGATCAAAATCGCGCCGCGTGCGACTTCTGAGCCCGTACCGCTAGTTGTTGGAATCGCAATAAGTGGTGCTACGCGCTCAGTTATTAGGTTGGAGCCACCTTCAATCGTGGCATACGTTTTCAGCTGTCCAAGCTCGCATGTGGTGTGGGTAGCGGCAATGGCCACACCCTTGGCGCAATCAATCGCCGAGCCACCGCCCAGTGCGATCAAGCCATCACATCGCTTTGTTTGATATTGAATGGCCGCAGCCATGACGGCGGCTTCCGTGGGGTTAGAGGGTGTTTGATCAAATATCACAAAAGCCATACCGGCTAGCTGATCGATGGCTTTTTGCAAAATGCCGGCCGCCTTGATACCCGCATCGGTGACGATCAGTGGCTTGCTGATGCCTACGCGCTGACACTGTGCTTTGAGCAAGCTTATCGCGCCAAAGTCGAATTGAACGTGAGTGATGTAATTGATAAAGGCCATAGCGATAATCTTTTGCAAACATTTGCCATTTTAGGAGCACCATGAAGTCTTTATCACCCAAACTGATGGATTTTCGTTTTTCCCATACGCTGAGAGTTCGTTGGGCAGAAGTCGATATGCAAAAAATTGTGTTCAATGGACATTACTTAATGTATTTCGATACGGCTGTTGCGGAGTACTGGCGTGCTAGTGCGGTGCCGTACGAAGACACCATGCATCGATTGGGGGGTGATCTCTACGTCGTTCGCTCAACCATAGAGTACAAAGCTTCTGCGCGTTATGACGATCAACTGCAGGTGTGTTTGCGCTGCGAGCGAATGGGGACATCATCGATTACGTTTCAAGGTGCTATTTTTTGCGCTGGCAAGTTGCTCGTCACAGGCGAGTTGGTTTATGTTTATGCCGATCCACGTACGCAAAAATCGATGCCTATGGCGCAGCCACTGCGTGATTTATTCACCAATTTTGAAGCAGGTCATGCCATGACCCATGTGCAAACGGGTGATTGGAAGACCTTGAGCGCAGATGCGCTAGCGTTGCGTCTGGAAGTGTTTGTGCACGAGCAGGGTGTACCTGAGGAGCTTGAGCAAGATGAGTGGGACGCGCGGGCGTTGCATGCTGTTGTTTTTAATTCGTTTGACATGCCCATTGCAACAGGTCGGTTGATTCAAACGCAGGCAGGCGTGAGTCGGATTGGGCGCATGGCCGTCAAGCGCGTGATGCGGGGCAGTGGGGTGGGGCGGCAAGTGCTTGAAGCCTTGCTGGATATTGCGCGCCAGCGGGGAGATCGGCAAGTTCTGCTACACGCACAGTTGAGCGCACAAGATTTTTATGCCAAATTGGGATTTATTGCCGATGGCACGATCTTCGAAGAAGCAGGCATTGCGCACGTGACGATGCAAAAAACATTCGCGTAGCGCTGCACTTATAGGTCTTCTAAAAGTGGGTAAGGCAACTGACGCATGGTGATGGGCACTCCATTGGGGTTGCCAAGCCTTAAATCGGCATTTGCGCTGTGGGTTTGTATGCAGATGAGTGCTAAGTTTTTGTCGATTTGTAGAACAATGCCAACAGCTTCTTCTGCTTCGGTGGTAAACACCGCTTGACCGACGGCGGCTGGCGCTGTCGTTGACGTGCGGTTATCGGCAATTTCCACGAGATAGGTTCTGCGCTTAATCGCGCCCCTAAATTGGCTACGTGCGATGACTTCTTGTCCGGGGTAACAGCCTTTTTTAAAGCTCACGCCACCGACGGATTCGTAGTTGAGCATTTGTGGCACAAACAAGTCAACCAGTGGCGCGGTGATACGCGCAATCCCGCGCTGTACCTCGTTGTTAGCCCAGTTTGACAGCCCGTGATTGTCAAAAAGATCAGGCAGCATGTCAGGTGCCTCCACCAGTTTGACCTTAGCGCGCATGACGAACATGGACAGGCGCTTGAGTGTGGCCGCTGCAATGTCTTTGGATAGCACCAGCACAATCTCTTGATGCGCGGTATCCGCTGCTAATTTGCCCCCCCAAAACGACGCCAGCATACGCCCCTTGGGACTGCAATAGGCTGCTAGTTGCCATTGGTTTGTGGGTAGTAATAAAAAGTCGTTGCTGAGCTGCCCTTGCAAAAATGAAGCGGCATCTGCTCCGCTGGCGTGGATAACGGCCAAGTGGTCGGTGTGCGCAGCAGCAAGAGGCGGCGCAGTGTTGGTGTCTGTTCTCATCCCTCCATTATCATCAGACGCCATGATTCGTCGCATCTTCATCTCCCTTGTTTTGGTATTGGTAGCCGCTTTCGGACTGATCGCATGGTGGATCAATCAACCGTTGATGCGGCAGGCAAATGCAGCCGCGACGGAGTTGGGTGTGGAGGCAGGAGCCTCCGTGCGCTCCACGGCAACTCTTGCAGCTAAGGTGACAGGAGCCAATGGGCTGCTGCTTTACACATGGCTTCGCTTGGCGACATTAGCGGCGGGAGTGACGAGTAAGTTCAACGCGATGCCCCATCAAATAAAGGCTGGCACGTATGCGATTGAGCCAAGTCTGACCCCTCTTGGGCTATACCGCAAGCTGCTCGCGGGTGATGAGATCATGCTCGCCTTGACAATTCCTGAAGGCTGGACTTTCAAGCAGATGCGTGCGGCGGTTGATGCTGCTGCCAGTCTGAAGCACACGACTGCACAGGTAAGCGACGAGCAGTTGATGGCAACGCTTGGCAAGAGCGGTGTGCTGCCCGAAGGTCGATTTTTTCCTGATACCTATCGGTACGCCAAAAATGCCAGCGACATTACCATCTATAAGCAAGCCAGCGCCATGCTAGATAAACGCTTGCAAGCAGCATGGGATGGGCGGAGCAAGGATACGCCACTTAAGACACCCGATGAGCTGTTGACCTTGGCCAGCATCGTGGAGAAAGAAACAGGCAAGCCCAGCGATCGCGCAGAAATTGCGGGCGTGTTCATCAATCGTCTGCGACTAGGGATGTTGTTACAAACAGACCCGACGGTTATTTATGGCATGGGCGAGCGCTTTGCACAGCAGCGCGGCAATATCCGGCGTGCGGACTTATTACGCGATACGCCCTATAACACCTATACCCGTTCGGGTTTACCGCCTAGCCCCATTGCACTGGTAGGATCGGCCTCGCTGGGCGCAGCGTCGCAGCCCAAGGCCACCGATGCGCTTTACTTTGTGGCTCGGGGTGATGGCAGTAGTCAATTTAGCGCGACGCTTGCGCAGCACAACGCTGCGGTGAATACCTTTATCCGGGGGAAAAAATGACAGCCAAAGCGCAGCAACCGCACCCAGGAATCTTTATCACGTTTGAAGGTATTGATGGTGCCGGTAAATCAACGCATATATCGGGATTGTCGCAAGCCTTATCCAATAAGGGCTACAAGGTCGTTCTATCTCGCGAGCCAGGTGGGACAAGGCTTTCGGAGAAGTTGCGTGAGTTAATTTTGAATGATTCGATGGACTCATTAACAGAATCATTGTTGGTATTTGCGGCTAGGCGTGACCATGTACAAACCGTTATTCGCCCCGCCCTAGCGCGGGGTGAGGTTGTGCTGTGCGATCGGTTTACCGACGCGACGTTTGCCTATCAGGGGGCTGGTCGGGGATTTAATGTTCAGACATTGCGCACGCTTGAGTCATGGGTGCAAAGTGAGCATCACTACACGCTGCAACCTGACTTAACTTACTGGTTTGATTTGGCACCAGAGCTTGCAGCCCAGCGCCTAGCTGGGGCACGTGTGCCGGACAAGTTTGAATCGCAACCGATTGATTTTTTCAAGGCCGTTCGTGGTGGCTATGCGGCACGCGCAGCAGCCGACGCGCAGCGCTTTGTGCGCATAGAGGCCAACCAAAGTAGGGATGAGGTGTTTGCCCAAGTGATGGCCGTAGCGCAAGAAAGAGGCTATTTGTGAGTCAGACCCATGATCTTGCGCCGTGGTTAATGCCCGTGCTAGTGCGTCTCCAGCAGAGTCATGGTCATGCGTGGCTATTGGGCGGTAGCAAGGGCTTGGGGCAGTTTGACGTAGCGCTGGCACTGGCCGCTAGTTGGCTTTGCGAAACCACGCAACAAGGGCTTGCCTGTGGTAACTGTGATGCTTGTCATATGGTGCAAGCCAAGTCTCATCCTGATTTCATGGTTTTACTCCCTGAGACGTTATCGCTCGCGCTGGGCTGGCCGTTAGATGAAAAAACACAAGCCGATTTGGATGAAAAAAAGCGCAAACCCAGTAAGCAGATCAAGTTAGAGGCCGTGCTGGATGTGATCAGTTTTGCGCAGCGTACCAGCAGCCGTGGTCAAGGTTTGGTGGTGGTGATTTATCCGGCCGAGGCAATGAATCATGTGTCGGCCAATGCGTTACTCAAATCACTAGAGGAGCCAGCAGGCCACACACGCTTTGTACTCGCCAGCGAGAACAGCATGGCGCTACTGCCCACCATACGCAGTCGCTGCCAGAGCTTGACGCTGACCCTGCCTGATACCGCATCAGCACGCACGTGGCTTACCGAGCAGGGGGTGAGTGCCGCTGATGCGGATGTCTGGTTAAAGGCGGCAGGCGGGCAGCCGCAAACCGCTTGGCAGCTGGCACAAGCGCTGGGCAAAACTTCCGCATGGCTTGGTTTGCCCCAATTGGTTGCGCGAGGTGCGCCGATTGCCGAATTTCCTGCTTGGGTTGTTGAAACCCCCGCCATACTTACCCAAGTTTTGCATAAGCTGTGCCATGACTGGCTGTGTGCCGGACAAGGTGCCTTGCCTCGGTTTTTTGAATCGCGTGAGCTGCTTGCTGCCGCACCGCATATCAACCAAGCGGCAACGCGGCAAGCGGCTTTGTATAAGCTCACGGCTTGGAGTCAGGCGCTTCACCGTGACGTGCGGGTCTCGGAGCACACGTTAAACGCTGGATTGATGATGGAGGCTCTGCTAGCGCAGGCCAAGCAGGCCGTGGCTTTGCGCTAATCAATATCGACCATAGTAGGATACCCAACCATGTTTGTTGACTCACATTGCCACCTCAATTTTCCCGAACTACATAGCCAAATCACCGACATCCGGTGGGCGATGGATAAGGCTCAAGTGACGCATGCCATGGTGATCAGTACCACGCTGGAAGAGTTCCGGAGCGTCCATGACATGGCCATGACCTACGATAATTTTTGGGCCACAGTGGGTGTCCACCCGGACAACGAAACACTTGAGGATGGCTCACATGTCCAAGAACCAACCGTCGATGATTTACTCACCCGTGCCGCCATGCCCAAAGTCGTGGGGATAGGCGAGACAGGCCTTGACTACTATCGACTGGAGGGGCGCTCCTTAGCCGATATGGAATGGCAACGCGAGAGGTTTCGGGTGCATATTCGTGCAGCGCAGACATGTCAAAAACCCCTCATCATTCACACCCGAAGCGCCAGCGATGACACGCTCGCTATCTTGCGCGAAATGAACGAAGATGGTCGCAGTACGAGTGCGGGCGGTGTATTCCACTGCTTTACCGAGACGGTTGATGTGGCTCGTGCCGCTCTTGAGCTGGGTTTTTACATTTCTTTCTCAGGTATCGTGACGTTTAAGAATGCGCAGTCAATCCGTGATGCAGCGGCATTTGTTCCACTGGATCGATGCTTAATTGAAACCGACAGCCCCTACCTTGCACCGACTCCTTATCGCGGTAAGACCAATACACCTGCCTTGGTGCCATACGTGGCGCAAGCTTTGGCACAGGTCAAGGGAATATCGGTTGAAGACGTGGCACGGGTGACGAGTAACAATTATTTTGAGCTATTTAGCGGAGCCAAACGATGAGACTTTGGCGACTGCACCGCAAAAATTGGCTGATTGGAATAGGCTGCCTGCTGGTTTGTCTCTCGACCGTTTTGCAAGCTGTGGCGGGCCCTGCCGATGATTTTTTTAAAGCCATTGAGACCGATGACACGCGAACCACAACGACACTGCTGTTTCGTGGCTTGGACCCCAATACAGTTAATTCAAAAGGTGTTCCAGGCTTGGTGTGGGCTGTGCAGCTTGGGTCATTGAAAGTTGCGCGCTTGTTAATCACGCAAAACAAAACCAACATAGAAGCGCGTACACCGCAAGATGAGTCGGCTCTCATGATGGCGGCCTTAGGTGGGCATGAAGACATAGCTAAAACCTTGATCAGCAAAGGGGCCGATGTCAATAAAGCAGGTTGGACACCACTGCACTATGCGGCGACCAAAGGACAGTTGAGCATCATTCGATTGTTGCTTGATCAATCGGCCTACATTGATGCCGAATCGCCCAATAAGAGCACCCCGCTCATGATGGCAGCCATGTATGGCAGCCCTGAAGCGGTCAAAGTGTTGATCCAGGCG
>CAZAIW010000055.1:0-11596 GCA_964485285.1 uncultured Burkholderiaceae bacterium
CGTTTTTAAAGGCTTTGATCGCTTCGTCTTTGCGGTTCATGGTCCATAGCACTTCGCCCATGTGGGTGGCAATTTCGGCATCGGCGCGTGTGGTGTAGGCGAGTTGAAATTTGGCCAGTGATTCTTCTAAGCGTCCCATGCGAAAGAGCACCCACGCGAGGCTGTCGATGATGTAGGGGTCGGCGGGCGCAATGGTGAGCGCTTTGTCGATCAGTGTTTTGGCCTCTTCGAGCCGCAAGCCGCGATCGGCCAGCGAGTAGCCCAGCGCGTTGTAAGCGGCAGCGCTATTGGGTTGCCGCGCGATGACCTCTTTGAGCAAGGCTTCCATCTGGTCGTAGTTTTTGGCTTTTTCGTGCAAGGTCGATAGCTCGTACATCAGCTCGGTGTCTTGGGGTTCTTCTTGCAGCGCTTTGCTCAGTAGTTGGATGGCCTCGGGCAGTTGGTCGTACTCGCGCAGCAGATTCACTTCGGCCATGCGCTTGGCTTTGGCTTGCGCCACGGTTTGCTCGGGCAGTTGTTGGATGAAGCGGCGTGCCTCTACGACTTTGCCTTGTTTGGCCATGAGCGAGGCGCGGCGTAATTGCGCACCTAGGCGCTCTTTGTCGCTGTCGATTTTGTTCAGCCACTCGTGCGCTGCCGCGTAGTCTTTGCGGTTTTCGGCGATTTGTGCCAGTCCCAAATAAGCTTGGACATAGCCCTCGTGATTGGTGGGCAGGTTGGTTTTATCGGCCAGCACGATGAACTGTTGGAATGATTGGTCGGCGTCGGCAAACAAGTTTTCTTGCAGCTCTAGCGCGGCTTTGAGTAGCCAGCCATCGATGGCATCAGGCTTCTCGGTGGCCAGTAGCCGCAGCTGTGCAAGTGCGTCCGTGTAACGCGCGGCATCGACTTGCGCACGTGCGATGGTCAACCTAGCGGCGGATGTGGTGGGTCGTGTGCTGGCGGGGTTGTTGATGTAGGGCTCCAAAATGCGAATGAGCTCGTTGGCGGAGGCTTGTTTGTCGGGGATAGAGGAGAAGTAGCGCGTGAGGCTTAGGATGACGCTGGCTCGGTCGGCTTCGGGCGTGAGCTCGAGGTATTTGCGCAGTGGCGGCAGTGCGTTGGCGTATTGCCGCTGCGCGTAGTTGATGATGAACAGGTATTTTTGTGCCATTGCCGAAGCGGGCATGGTTTTGATCCACTCAAACGCCACGCCGCGTGCCGAGTCACCATCAAGAGCACCAAGCAAAATGCCGGTTGCGCGTTCAAAGAGTTGATCGGTCGGGTTGGCACGCGCCAAGTCTAAATAGATGGCCGATGAATCTTTGGGTTCATTGTCCAGTCTTGCCAGCTCGGCCAACAAAATGCGATAAAAAATATCGGCATTCATGTCGCTGTTGTCAGCATTGGCCAGTTTGGGAGATTGTGCAAATGTGAGCGACGCGGCAAGGGCAAGCGTGGCGATAAGAAGTTTTTTCATAGGGGGCATGATAATTCAAGGATGCCTGAATTACCCGAAGTCGAAGTCACACGCCTATCTTTTGCAGACCGCATTGCGGGTGCGGGTATTGCGGCGGTGCGCATGGGCAAGCCGCTACGCTGGCCCCTTGGTTTAAAGCCTGATCAGTTGGTGGGGCGGCGTGTGCTGCAAGTGCGCCGTCGCGGCAAATATCTGCTGCTGGACTTGAGCGAGGGTTTGCTCTTGATACACCTTGGCATGTCGGGGCGTTTGGCGTTTTCGGCCAAGCCCTTGCCGCCTGCTGGCGCACATGATCACTTTGACCTAACGACCACGCAAGGTGTGCTGCGGCTGCATGATCCGCGCCGTTTTGGCGCAGTGGTGTACGTCAGCTCAGAGGCTGCGCCGCTGGCGCAAAAGCTGCTGGGTTCGCTGGGGGTGGAGCCGTTTGGCGAGGCGTTTACCAAGGACTATTTCTACCAAAGCATCCGCGCACGAAAAAGTCCGATCAAGCAAGTCTTGCTGTCGGGGCAGCCCGTGGTGGGAGTTGGCAATATCTATGCCTCGGAAGCCTTATTCCATGCGGGTCTGCGGCCGCAAACCTTGGCAAGCCAGATCAGCAAGGCCCGCGCGGACAGGCTGCATGCGGCGATTTTGCAAGTGCTCCAGCAAGCGCTTGATTTGGGCGGCTCGACGCTGCGGGATTTCTCCAATAGTTACGGGGAGGATGGTCACTTTCAGCTAGAGGCTGCCGTGTATGGGCGGGCGGGACTGCCGTGTTTGGTGTGCGCCCATCCTATACAGATGATTAAACAGGGGCAGCGCTCGACTTTTTACTGCGCACGCTGCCAACGTCCGCGATAATCTAATTCTTATGTCTAGTATTTCGGCATCCCCTACCACACAAGCTGACTCATCTGCGATACACAGCCAATTTGGCCAGCATCAGGCGTGGTGCGTGGAGTTTGCCAAGCGCCTCACCGCGCTAGCCCAGTGGCTAGAGCAAAATCATTTGGCCGATGCGGCTGCCTACGCCGAGGTCAACCGCTTGCGCTATCAGCTATCAAGCCAGCAGGTGATGGTGGCGGTGATTGCGGAGTTCTCGCGCGGTAAGTCGGAGCTGATCAATGCACTTTTTTTCGCGCATTACGGCAGGCGCATCTTGCCCGCCGGTGCGGGGCGCACGACCATGTGTCCGGCAGAAATTGCGTGGAACCCAGCTCTGCCCATCGGCATTCGCTTGCTTCCCATCGGAACGCGCAAAGAGATGCTGAGCATGGCTCATTGGCGTGTCAAGCAAGAGGCGTGGGTGAGTTTTCCGTTTGATACCGAGCAGCCTGACGAGATGGCCAGAACCATCGGCAAAATTAGCCAAGTGCAGCGCGTGAGTGTGGAGGAAGCCGCCCGCTTGGGGTTTTGGTTCCCCGATGACCCAAGCGGCGAGCGCAACCCTAACAACCCAGCGCTGGACTCGCTGGGGCAGTTGGAAGTGCCCATGTGGCGGCACGCTTGCATCAATATCCCGCATCCGCTGCTGGAGCAGGGGCTGGTGATTTTGGATACGCCGGGGCTGAACGCCGTGGGTGTGGAGCCCGACTTGACGATGGCGCTTTTAGGGCAAGCGCAGGCCACGCTGTTTATTTTGGGAGCCGACACGGGGGTAACTAAATCAGACCTTGGCTTGTGGCGCGAGCATTTGGATCACGCGGCGGCGGTGCACATTCCGCGCTATGCGATCTTGAACAAAATGGATACGCTGTGGGACGATTTAAAGACCGAGCGCGAAGTCCAGCAAGAGCTGGACGTGCAGTGCAACAATACCGCGCAGCTGCTGGGCGTGAGTCCGCAAACCGTGGTGGCTGTTTCCGCAAAAATGGGCTTGATTGCCAAAATCCGGCATGACCAAGACTTGCTGATGCGTAGCGGCTTGCCGCACCTAGAGAGCTTGTTGGGTCAGCACTTGGTGCGCCAGCGGCAAACCATCATCCAACAAAATTGTGTAAGTGGCATGACTCGCTTGCAAAGCACCGCTGCGCGGGCGCTGGAGCGACGCTACCGTGAGCTGGCCGAGCAAAAAGCACAGTTGCAGTCGGTGGTGGGTAAAAGTGCGCAAAACCTCAGGATGATGATGATGCGCATGGAGCTGGAAAAGCGCGAAGTAGCCGATGCGGCGGATCGCTTTCAAGACCTGCAAAGAAGCTGCTTGAAGGGCGTGGACTTGGCGCTGGGGCTGATCAGTATTCCTGCGCTTACTGAGCAAGTCGATGCCATGCGCGAGGCGCTGGGTGGGCGGATTCTCAAAATGGGACTCAAGCAAAAGTATGAGGACGAGTTTGCCAAGATCAAAGCCGACTTGCTGGGGTGCGAGGCGCAGCTCGTCAAGCTGTACAGCGAGCTCTTTCACAAACTCAAAATCATCAATACCCAGCACGGTTTTGCCGTCGCGTTTATGCCCGTTCCGTCCATGACATCGTTTATCGACAAGCTAGAGAATGTGCGCCTGACGCATTTGCACCATCTGGACATCAGCAACAGTTGGCGCTTGCTGAGCAAAGATCATATGCAGCGCGTGTTCCAGACCTTGCTGGTGCAGGTGCGCATCATTTTTGAAACCGCACAGGCCGAGATTGAGCAGTGGTCGCAGGTCACCATTCAGGTGCTGCAAACCGAGCTGAGGGAGCGCCAGATGAGCTTATCCAAACGCATCTCTTCGGTCTCTGGGGTGCACGGCTCTAGCGTTGACACCGAGGGGCAGATCAAAGAGTTAGACGCGCAGATGGAGGACATCAAGCGGCAGGGCGCGCGCCTTGTAGTGCTGGCCAAAGGCGGTGATAGCCAAAGCCGTGCGGCTGCGCAAATGCCTTTGGCGGTTTAGCGCAAAGCACTCGTCACATGCGCGGTTTTGCAACAAGCGTGATGGCATGGCAAGCCCAGCATGGGCGGCATCATTTGCCGTGGCAACACCATCGAACGCCCTACACCGTCTGGCTCAGCGAGGTCATGCTGCAACAAACGCAGGTGGCAACGGTGCTGGGTTTTTACCCACGGTTCTTATTACGCTTTCCCACGGTGGCATCGTTGGCCGCTGCACCGCTGGAGGATGTGCTCGCGCTATGGAGCGGTATGGGCTACTACACGCGGGCGCGTAACTTGCACCGTGCCGCCATCCAGGTGATGACGCAGTTTGGTGGGCGGTTTCCCCAAACAGCCAAGGAGCTTGAACAGCTCGTGGGCGTTGGACGCTCCACCGCTGCGGCCATTGCCGCTTTTTGCTATGGCGAGCGTGTCGCTATTTTGGATGGCAATGTAAAGAGAGTGCTCTCGCGTGTGCTGGCGTTTTCGGGCGACCTGGCCAAGGCAGCTGAAGTCGCCAAGTTGTGGAGCCTGGCCCAAGAGCTGTTGCCCGCGCGTGACCTCACAACCACCATGCCCGCTTATACGCAAGGCTTGATGGACATGGGTTCCCTACTGTGCCATGCTAGAAAACCAAGCTGCACAAGCTGTCCCGTGGCAAGGCTTTGCAAAGCCAATCTGGATAAGGCCTGCGAGGCCTACCCCGTTAAAACAAAAAAGCTCAAGCGCTCAAGTCAGTCGCTGTGGCTTTTGCTTGCCACCAACGTGCGTGGCGAGACTTTGCTGCTAGAGCGCCCGACCAATGCTGCATCCAAAATATGGGCGGGTTTGTACAGCTTGCCGCCCTTTGCCTCAGAAGCTGAGTTGCTAGCGGCATTGCCCCCAGCGCTGCATCGCCACTTGGAGTTTGATGCGGCCTTCAAACATGTGCTGACGCACAAAGATTTGCACTTGCACGTGGTGCGCGTGGTTGTGCCGGCTCGCGCCCAATTGGCTGTGGCCTTGGGCGCTTGGTATACCCCAGAGCACGCGCAGGCGCTGGGCCTGCCTGCGCCGGTTAGGAAGCTCCTCACGAGCGCATCATGACCTGCTCCATAATCCAAGATTCTTTCCATTTTTATTCTGATAGGACGACACCATGACATACAAAAACACCCAATTACTGATCGATAACCAATGGGTCGATGCCGCCAGTGGCAAGAGCTTGCCCGTCGTCAATCCAGCCACAGGTCTAGAGATTGGCCGTGTGGCCCACGCAGGCATTGCTGACCTTGATCGTGCACTGGCATCGGCGCAAAAAGGTTTCGCGCTGTGGCGCAACACGCCTGCGCTGGAGCGCTCGAACATCATGCGCAAAGCCGCCGCCTTGATGCGTGAACGCGCCGCCGAGATTGGCGCTTTGATGACGCAGGAGCAAGGCAAGCCACTCGTTGAAGCCAAATTAGAAGCCGCCATGTCCGCCGAAGTGATTGAGTGGTGCGCCGAAGAAGGTCGCCGCACCTACGGACGCATCGTGCCCGCGCGTGCCATGAACGTCTCGGCGCAAGTGCATAAAGAGCCCGTGGGCATTGTGGCGGCTTTCACACCTTGGAACTTCCCGATCAACCAAATTGTGCGCAAACTCTCAGCCGCGCTGGCCACGGGCTGCGCCATCATCGTCAAAGCGCCCGAAGAGACACCTGCCTCGCCCGCAGCGCTCATCCAAGCCTTTTTGGATGCGGGCTTGCCAGCTGGTGTGGTCAATTTGGTGTATGGCAATCCAGCCGAAATTTCTAGCTATTTAATTGCACATCCACTGGTTCGCAAAATCACATTTACCGGCTCAACACCCGTGGGCAAACAACTCGCCGCGTTAGCGGGGCAGCACATGAAACGTTCCACGATGGAGCTGGGCGGACACGCACCCGTGATCGTGGCGGAAGATGCCGACATCACCTTGGCGCTCAAAACCGCAGGCGCACTCAAGTTCCGCAACGCCGGGCAAGTGTGTATTTCGCCGACTCGCTTTTTGGTGCATAACGCCATCAAGGCCGAGTTCACTAAGGGTCTTGTGGCGCTGGCCGAAAAACTCAAAGTCGCCGACGGTATGGCCGAAGGCACGCAGATGGGCCCTCTTGCCAATGCCCGCCGCGTCAGCGCAATGGAAGCACTGACCGCCGACGCACGCGCCAAAGGTGCCACCATCGTCACGGGCGGCGAACGCATCGGCACGAGTGGCAACTTCTTTGCACCGACGGTGATCACCGACTTGCCCATGAACGCTGACGTGCTGAACAACGAACCGTTTGGCCCCATGGCCGCCATCCGAGGCTTCGACAATTTAGAAGACGCGATCACCGAAGCCAACCGCCTACCGTTTGGTCTGGCCAGTTATGCCTACACCAGCTCGCTCAAAAATGCGCATTTGCTTAGCCAGCGCCTAGAAGTGGGCATGCTGTGGATCAACCAAGGCGGTGTGTCGTGGGCGGAAATGCCCTTTGGCGGCGTTAAAGATTCGGGTTACGGCTCTGAAGGCGGCACCGAAATTTTGGAAGCCTACATCAACACCAAATCGGTGTCGATGGCGTGCGTGTAAATCGCAAAGCCCTGTTGGCAAGGCTCCACATAAGCTCGTTCGATCTGAGTCTATTCAAGGGCCAGATCACGATGGGCTGAAGCAGGACGATCTTTAATTGGAAAGCTTTACTTGGCAGCTCAAGCGTCCGTTGAACAGCGCTGCTTTGCAGCGGATGAGTGCACATTTTCCACGCCCCAATGAGCCGATGGGAGAGGCTTGGTTCATGGGATCAAGTCGAGAGATGTTTGATGAACTGCTAGGCGATGTTGACGCACTAGGCGCTGGATATTTGGAAAAATCACTGGAGGAAATAGCCTCTGGGATGAGTTGCTTTGGTGAACTTCCTGAATGGCGAACTTGGTATCACTATTTGTTGTGGCGACTCATACCACGCAGCCATGAAGGGGTGATATTGGAGCTTTTGATCACAGCCTTTTTCACCTTGTATCCCAATGGCATTTATCGCTCGCCTTACCCGCAATTTGAAGATGATGCGTTGCAAACGCTGGGTTGCTGTGTGATCAGCTCTCCTTACGAAAACACGACGGACAGCTTTTATGCGTCGATGTTTTTTTGTCTCAAATACTTGCCAGCACATCGTGTTCCCGATTGGTTTAGCTCAGCTCTATCGGAGCAGTCGCCTCAATGGCGTACTCAAATAATGGTGTGGCTGGTGAGTGCAAATGAGTTACTTCAAGGGGAAAAGCACTGGCCTTCGGAAATGATCGCTGATCAAAATCCAAGTATTGATTGGGAATGGTCGCATTGTCTGCGTCCAACATTAGCAACGCTGGACGAGTCGGGTGCGACACCCGTGGAGTCATTTTTGCCACAGGCTTCGCGGGAGGTAGTGTTGGCGATGGCTTGTGAGTATTTCACGCCAGAGGTTTATTGGTCATGGATCAATTCCATCATGATGGACTCTGATTTAGCGCTGAAGTTACGAGGAGTTGCAGCAACTTTTGTCAGCCTCTACATGAAGGATCGACCTGTTGAGCTTTTCCCTCCGCAGCCCCCTCGGATATGGATGCCACCAGCATCCGCGTGATGGTTGCCTCGTCGTAACCTAGGTTTTTAAGCTTGACTAAGCGAATATGATATGAGCATCAAATGATGCTATTATTTGCATATGAGAACTACATTAAATATCGAAGATGCGCTTTTTGCACGTGCACAGAGCCTTTCTGGTTTGCGTGAAAAAACTGAGATTGTTCGCGAGGGCTTGATCGCATTGATCGCGCGTGAGAGCGCTAAGCGATTGGCTGCGCTGGGGGGAAGTCAGCCTAAGCTGCTATCTGTTTCGCGTAGGCAAAGCGCAGCGTAGTGACCCAAGAGTATGGTCTTGGTTGATACTTCGATCTGGATTGATCATCTGCGCAAAACGGATTTGAACTTGATTCAGATGCTTGACGCGCAGCAAGTATTGATGCATCCCTATGTTATTGGTGAGCTGGCTTGTGGAAATTTGAGTCCTCGGGATGAGGTGCTCAATTTACTCTCGATGCTTCCAGCTGCTAGGCTAGCTGATACGCATGAAGTGCTGTACTTTTTGCAAGTCAATCAACTGTATGGTAAGGGCATTGGCTATGTGGACGCACATTTATTGGCATCAACTGCGTTAGAGCGAACGGCGATGCTATGGACGCGAGACAAGCGACTTTTGCAATTAGCCCAATCCATTGGTTTGGCTCATATTGAATAGAGCTTAGCGTTGGTGTCTGTATTTTGAGCGAGTTCAAGCACACACCGCCGCCAGCATCCGCGTGATGGTTGCCTCGTCGTAACCTAGGCTCTCTAGTGCTTGGCGCGTATGCTGCCCCAGCGTCGGGGCAGGCGAGAGGGTCTGGTCGCCTGCAAGATTTTTCCACTTGACGGGGCTGCCCACGCTGGTGATGATGCCTTCGGTTGGATGATCGTGTTGGCGGATAAAACCCGTTGCCGCATGGTGCGGGTCGTGTAGTAAATCGTCCGCCGAGTTCATTGGCATGTTGGGGATGTCGGCCAAGTCCAGCAAGGCTTGCCACGCCTTTGTAGTGCGGCTTTGTAAGATGTGTGCGACTTCGGCATAGACCGCATCAATGTTGGCGGCGCGTGCGCTGTGGGTGGCAAAGCGTGCGTCATTTGTGAGCCGCTCTGGTTCGCCAATGGCGGCAAAAAAGCTGCGCCAATGTTTGTCGTTGTAGATGAGCACGCACAAGTACCCGTCGGCTGTTTTGTAGGGTTTGCGGTTGGGGGTGAGTAGCCGCGCGTAGCCCGCATCGCCCAGCGGTGGATCGAAGCTGCGTCCCGCCATGTGGTCGCCCAGCACAAACTGGGTGATGGCCTCGAACATGGGGACGGTGATGGACTCGCCTTGCCAGTGGTGACCTGCACGTTCGCGGGCAAAGAGCGCCGCGCAGACGGCGTAGACAGCGTGCAGCCCAGTTACGCGGTCTGCCAGCGTGACGGGTGCGTAGCAGGGCTGGGGCGAGCCGTATTGCTGCATGAGCCAGGGCACACCGGCAGCGCCTTGGATGAGGTCGTCGTAGGCGGGCTTGGCGGCGTAGGGGCCGCTTTGATCGAAGCCGCAGCAGTTCACGTAAATGATGCGTGGATTGACTTGGCGCACGGACTCAAAATCGAGTCCAAGCCTGGCCATGGCGGCGGGGCGCACGTTGCCAATCAGCACGTCGCTAGTGCGTGCCATATCCAGCAAGGCTTGCCGACCATCCGCGCTTTTTAAATCGAGTACCACGCTTTGCTTGCCACTGTTGGCGTGCAAGAAGATGTGTCCCATGGCTGCGTGTTTCATAGGGCCTACGTGGCGCATGGTGTCGCCATCCACGGATTCAACTTTCACAACCTGAGCACCCATCGATGCCAAAATTTGCGTGGCAAATGGGCCCAGCACCACCGAGGTGAGGTCGAGAATTTTGACGTGGGATAGCGGAGCCGTTGGTGCTGTCACCGGGCCATCAGGAGTAGTCATGGGCATAGTCATGAGCGTAGTGCGAGGCGTGGGTATTTTTGATTTTTTGTGGTGCTAAAGAGCCCCCGACCATGCCCAAAATAGCAGCAATGACACCCACTAGCTGTGCTGGAAGCCATG
The DNA here is from genome assembly GCA_964485285.1 of uncultured Burkholderiaceae bacterium. GTDB lineage: Bacteria > Pseudomonadota > Gammaproteobacteria > Burkholderiales > Burkholderiaceae_C > JASGCK01. Next base: position 9,937 of record CAZAIW010000055.1, read on the forward strand.
TCCCTATTGGGCTAGCGAGGCACACGAGCCACAGGCCAATACCAGCAAGGATTGCAGCCAATGCCCCTTGCGTCGTTGCACGCTTCCAGTACAGTCCAAACACCAACGGCACGAACGCGCCGACGAGGGTGACCTGGTACGCACCAGAGACCATCTCGTAAATAGAAGTACCCTGCGAGGTGATGGCATACACCAGCACAAAAATGCTAAAGGCTAAGACAGTGATGCGCATGATTTTGAGTTCGCGAACGTCGTCCATTTTGGGGTTCCACTGTCGCCAAATGTTTTCCACAAAGGTGACGCTGGGCGCGAGTAGTGTGGCCGATGCGCTGGACTTGATGGCTGAGAGCAAGGCACCAAAAAACAGCACCTGCATCACAAACGGCATGTGCTGCATGATGAGTGTGGGCAACACTTTTTGTGGATCGTCTTTTAAGAGTTGCGTGGTTTGATCGGGGTTGATGATGAGGCTGCTGACCACCAAAAACATGGGCACAAAAGCAAACGCGATGTAGCAGATGCCGCCAATTAAAGGGCCGCGCGTGGCGGCATATTCGTTCTTTGCCGACATGACGCGCTGGAACACGTCTTGCTGCGGGATAGAGCCCAGCATCATGGTGATGGCGGCGGCAATAAAAAAGAGCATGTCCTTCAAGCTGGGTTCGGGCAAAAAGCGGAACATGTCTTTGCTGCTTGCCAGTGCCAACACTTTGTCTGCACCACCCGCTTGGTGCGAGGCGAATACCGCAATAGCGGATAAGCCCAGCACCAAAATAATCATCTGAATAAAGTCTGTGACCGCCACCGACCACATGCCGCCAAAGAGCGTGTAGGCAAGAATGGATGCCACGCCAATCGTCATGCCCAGCGGGACGCTGATGGCACCATCGCTGAGTAAATGGAACACCAGCCCAAGCGCAGTGACTTGCGCCGAGACCCAGCCCAAATACGACAGCATGATGATGAGCGAGCACAGCACTTCGACACGCGCGCCAAAGCGTTCGCGGAAGTAGTCGCTGATGGTCAGTAGGTTGAGTTTGTAGAGTTTGGCGGCAAAAAACAAACCGACAAAAATCAGGCAAAAGCCCGCGCCAAAAGGGTCTTCGACCACGCCATGCAGACCGCTGCCGACAAACTTGGCGGGTATGCCCAGTACGGTCTCTGCGCCAAACCATGTGGCGAAGGTGGTGGTCACAATCATGGCCAGCGGTAGGTGTCTGCCTGCAACTGCAAAGTCGGCGGAATTTTTAACGCGCCGCGCGGCAACCAGTCCAATCGCAATGGTGACGATCAGGTAGACAAAGACAAGGCCCAGTAACACCGTTATTTCCTTTTTAAAAACTCGTAGATCAGTAGGGGCAATTGCGGCAGGATGGCTGCGTAGAGCGGCGCATTGGCTTTGATGTCGCGCCAGATTTTGCGCCAGCCCATTTGCTCGCTCATCCAGTCTTCTAAAAACGGTTTAGCGGTGGTCCATAAGTCAAGGTCTGGGTCTAGCTCGCGGGCTAAGCCTTCAACATTGAGTAAGGTTTTTTGTAGTAGCACAAGCTGGGGCTGGACGGCGACGTTGAAGCGGCGTGAGGTTTGAAACAGTCTGAGCAGCACAGCGCCGAGTGAGATGTCTTTCAGCGGTTTGCCAAAGTAGGGTTCGCAGCAGGTG
>CAZAIW010000056.1:0-8538 GCA_964485285.1 uncultured Burkholderiaceae bacterium
TGCCAAAGCCCCACTGCGCCAGCGCCACCACGTCCATATAGCCCTCGGTGACCAAACAGTAACCCTTGTCGCGGATGGCGGTGCGCCCTTCAAATAAGCCATAAAGTTCGCGGCCTTTGCTAAACACGGGTGTTTCCGGCGAGTTCAGATATTTGGGCAAGCTCTTGTCCAGCACCCGCCCACCAAAGCCGATGCACTCGCCCTTGGTGTTGCGAATCGGGAACATTAAACGATCACGAAAGCGGTCGTAGCGTTTGACTTCGTCAGAGTTCTCATCCGCCTGCTCAATCACCAGTCCAGACTCCACCAGCAAAGCGTCGCTGTAGTCGGCAAACACATGTGCCAGCGTGCGCCAGCCCTCGGGGGCGTAGCCCAGACCGAAAGCTTTGGCGATCTCGCCCGATAAGCCGCGACTTTTGCAGTAATTTTTGGCCGCGTCCGATAAACGCAGCTCATCCGCATAAGCCTTGGCGGCACGCTCCAGCACATCGGTCAGCGTGACCTGCTTGGCGCGTGCCTGCGCGGCGCGTGCGCGGTCTTGCGGACTGCTTTGCTCCTCGGGCACAACAAGGCCAAACTGCCCGGCTAAATCGTGCACCGCTTCAACAAAACTAGCGCCTGTGTGCTCCATTAAAAATCCGATGGCGTTACCGCTTTTACCGCAGCCAAAGCAGTGAAAAAACTGGTTGGACTGACCGAAAACGAAGGCGACTTCTCACCGTGAAACGGGCACAAGCCGATGAAATTAGCCCCGCCCTTTTTCAGTGTGATGTGTCGACCGACCACGTCCACAATGTCGGCACGATTGAGCAGCTCTTGGATAAAACTTTGGGGGATGGACATGAATGAACAATGGCAGGTAGAGGTTTTAGCCCATGGCCTTGTTAAGCAGGGCGAGTGCCCGATTGTCCTTGTTCGCACCAGCGGCGGCTCTGAGTTTGAAGCGTGTTTCTGCATCAAACTCGACAAGCGCCTGTGTCGTGATCTCATCCAAAATCCGATTCACACTGGTGCCACGTGCCTGCGCGTAGGCGCGTAGACGCAAATGCTTATCGTCGGCTAAACGAAGAGTGAGGGCAGTCATGGTGTTCGTTCCTTTAGAAATGCTTGAGGGGTCACTATTTTGAATTGATCAAACTTCAACTCCATACGTGCGATGTGTCGGATATTTTTTGTGACAACATGGCTAGCTCCTGCTGCTACTGCCAGCTCAATCAGGTGGTTGTCGCCTTCGTCGGGAAGGTTAGGATGCCAGCCAAAATAAACGCGCGTCCATTGACTGTGACTGAGGAATACATCTAGCAGCTCAAAACGCTCTTTGCGCGTCAAACGTGAGTGCTCAAATAAAGCGTCACGTCCCATAACATCTTCGTATTCATGGTACAGCGCCGAACCAAAAACGGGAACGTAAACATCTTGGATGGCTGCTCGAATGACATCACTTGCAGCGCCTATCCCAAGGCACGCTCCTATAAAGATGTTGGTATCGATAACGGCAAGTTCAGACATGGCATAGTGGTGGCAAATTTGACACCACCATCATAATTCATTGTCACTAAATCCTGACCGGCGTTTTCTGCCCACGCTCTACCGCAAATCGAGCCAAGGGCGCGGCGCTGCTGCCTTCGCGCGTGACATCATCAACACCCATAAGCGTGGTCGTCCACAGTTTGCGCGTGACATCCACCAGCGCGTAGCCGCGCTTGTCGCTGTTGAAGTAGGCGACGCTGGGGTTGTGCTTGCCAAACGCGGGGTCGCGCTCGGGGTGCCAGTTGGTGTGCGAGGTGATGCTGGTGCCGCAAAACTCGGTGGCGAGGTTGTCGATATTAGCAACCACATTCAAATGCACATCGCCGCTCATGATCATGGGATGGAGGCCGGGATGGTCGGCAAAGGTGTCCAGCAAGCGCTGGCGTGCGGCGGGGTAGCCCGCCCAGCCATCCGTCCAAATGCGCGGCTCATGCTCCGTGGATTCAGCGATGGTTGCCAGCAGCGTAGACTGCGCGATCACGCTCCATGGCTGGGAAGCCTTATCCTGCTTGGCATCCAGGGCAAGACCTTCTGCAAGCCACGCCTCTTGAGGTTTACCGAGCATCGACCGGTTGGAATTGAGTATTTCTGGGCACTCACGGGCATTCACAAAATTGGAGCCACCACGCCCCGGTTTTGGGCAGGCTTGGTAGTCGCGGTACTGGCGGCAGTCCAGCATGTGGAAGTTGGCCAGCTGTCCCCACGCGAGGCGCTGCTGGACGCGCACGCCATCTGTCTGTCCAAGCCCCGCAAGGCCACGCGCCAAGGCATTTGCGGGCAGGGGCATGTGCTCGTAGAAGGCTTGATACGCGGCGGCGCGGCGGGCTAAAAATGCCTCAGGCGTTGTCAGCACTTGACCCCGGTCGCTGGCGTAGTCGTTCTCCACCTCGTGGTCGTCCCACGTGACCAGCCACGGGCAAGCACGGTGCACGGCTTGCAAGAGCGGATCGCTTTTGTACAGCGCGTAGCGATCCCGATAATCCGCCAGCGTCTGCGCGGCGGGCAATGCGTGAGGGCGCACGATGCCGCTTGGTGGCTTCTTATTGCTGGTTCCCCAGCCTTTTGACTCGTAGATGTAATCCCCTAAAAACACCAGCAAATCAGGGCTGTCCGCCACGAGTTGACGGTAGGCGGTGTAGTAGCCGTGCTCCCAGTTTTGGCACGACGCAAAAGCAAAGCGTAGTTGGTCTGTGCGGCTGCCTGCTGCGGGCGCGGTGCGGGTGCGTCCTGTATCGCTGATGTGTGCATGGATGCTGCTGCCATAGATAAAGCGATAAAAATACCAGCGATCAGGCTGGAGGCCTTGCAGATCAAGGTGTACAGCATGACCTAGCTGGGGGAGCGCTACCGCTGTGCCTTGCAGGGCGATGCGCTGAAATTTTTCGTCTGTTGCGACTTGCCACGTCACGCTGATGGGCTGATCGCCAAACCCCGACGTAGCCTCGCTCACCAACTTGGTCCACAGCACCGCGCCATTCGGTGTGGGCGAGCCGCTAGCAACACCGAGTTGGAACGGGTTCTGGGATAGCTTGGGCTGGCTGTAAGCCCGGCGTGGCAAGCTGTACAGCCCAGCGCTCGTTATCGCAAGGCGAGCCAGTTCACGGTAGAGTTCGCGGCGATTCATGGTGCATGCCTTTGTTTTTTTGCAGATGCTTAGTCGCCCAGTACCACGCCTTCGCGCCGTGGGTCGGCACCGCCCACCCAGCCGCCGGTTGGCTCGCCCGTGATCTTTTGAATGCCTTGCAAGCCGCTGGTCATGCTGACCTGCCGCACCTCGTGTCCACGCTCTTTCAGCGCCTCAAGGGTGGTGGCGGGAAAGCGGTTTTCTTCCAGCAAGGCGGGGCCACCCACCGAGCCAAAGTTGGGCAGGTTGATGGCCTCCTGCGGCGCCAGTCCCCCGCTTAACATGCCGTACAAGGTTTTGGTGGTGTAGTGAATGATGAGTGCGCCGCCCGGACTGCCAAGGCTTGCCACCAGTGCGTCGCTTTCAAACACCAAGGTGGGCGACATGGATGAGCGCGGACGCTTGCCCGCTTGCACGCGGTTGGCGATGGGTTTGCCTGCTGCATCGGCGGGCGCAAAACTAAAGTCGGTGAGTTGGTTGTTGAGCAAGAAGCCGCCCACCAATCCCTTGCCGCGATTGACCATTTGGCGCGAACCAAAAGCGTCCTCAATGGTAGTCGTCATGGCTAGCGCGTTGCCAGCGGCATCCACAATGCTGATGTGGCTGGTGCCGTGCTCGATTTGATCGGGCATGGGCGCATAGCCGCTTAGCTTCGCTCCTGTTTCCGCATCCAATCCCAAGGGCGAGCGCGGCTCGCCAGCTGGGACGCTTGTCATGGCGCGTTCACCCACGAGTTGGGCGCGTGCTCGCAAGTAATCGGGTGCCACGAGGCTCTTCCAATCACCGGCGGGAGCGGCCACAAAGTCGGGGTCGGCGATGTACTGGGCGCGATCTGCAAAGGCCAGGCGTGAGGCCTCAAGGTAGCGGTGCAGCCAATCGGGTGGAATCAAAGTATGGGGTGAACTCAGTCCGAACGCAGCAGGGTGATGCAAGGAGTCTTGAGGTGCATTTTTCGCCATCCGTCCACTTTGCAGGATGCCCAGTATCTGCGCCACCGTGATCGCGCCCGAGCTAGGCGGCGGCATGCCGCAGATCAGGTAGATTTTTGTCGTGCTGGATAGGTCGCTGCTTGTTAGATTCGATGGGTAATTGGTACAAAAAGGCTCGCGCACTTTAGGCGCGTAAGTGGCTAGGTCTTGCAGCGAGAGCACGCCCGGGTTGCTGGGGTGCGACTGCACTTTGCGCACCACCGCTTCGGCGACTTCGCCCGCGTGCAGCGCTTGGGAGCCGCCCTTGGCGATCAACCCCAGCACCGCTGCGTACTCCGGGTTTTTCAGCACGTGACCCACGGGCCAAGGCTTGCCGCTGGCATCATAAAAATACGCCAGCGCCGTCGCGTCTTGCTTGAGGTGCACCTCGGTTTGCAGCAGCGTGTTCATGCGCGGGCTGACGGCAAAGCCATTCGTTGCTAAATCGATGGCGGGTTTGAACAGCGTCGCCCACGCCAGCTTGCCGTGCTGCTGGTGCGCCAGCTCTAGCATGCGCACCGCGCCCAGCGTACCGACCGAGCGTCCGCCCACCACAGCCTCGATAAATGGCATGGGTTTGCCGTCTTTTGCGATGAAGAGATTGCTAGAGGCCAATGCGGGTGAGGTCTCGCGGCCATCAAAGGCCTGCAAGCCACAGCGCTCCTGGCTTGCAGCCGATGGGCATTTCTTGTTGGCATCCCAGTGCAGCATAAACGCACCGCCGCCAATGCCGCTGGATTGCGGCTCGACCAGCCCCAGCACCATCTGCACCGCAATGGCGGCATCCACGGCGCTGCCACCCGCCTTCAAGATGTCATAGCCGGCCTGCGTGGCCAGCGGATTGGCGGCGGCCACGGCAAAGCGTGTGGTGCGAACGCCGCGTTTCGCGGTATAGCCCGAGGCACTTTCGGGTTGCCAAGATGCTGGCGGTGTTTGTCCGGCTGGCAGCCTGTGCGCCGAGCAAGCGCTCAGGCACAACAACCCAAGCACATAGACATGCCCAAGCCGTGGCTTGAATTTGAGCACGGTTAAACCAGCTTTCTCGTGTGACCCGCGAGGTCTTCCACGCAGTGCGCCAACCAATCGGTTGCGAGCGTCGTGGGCGCTTCATCAGCAGGTGGTTTTGCGGTAAGCTCAAGCTGGATACGCTCGTTTTTTCCCATGGTCATGGTGATGCTGTGCTTGCCTGCGCGGTGTACGGCAATGAACCATGCGAGCAGCGCACAGTCTTTGCTGGAGAGTTCGCTGTTGCAACTGGTCCACAAAGCAGTAAACGCCGGTGCTTGCAGCGCCGCATCACCCAAAGCCTGCATTAGCGCTTCGGTGCTTGGATCGCTCCACTGTTGCAGCCAGTGCTGAATATGATGGGCAACCTCGGTGTGGCGCATCGCTTCGCGCTGCATCCAGTCGCTGTAGTACAGCGCGTACCAGTCAACCGATAGCGATATACCTCCCAGCTGTTTGATACAGCTTGCGTACTGTGTCAGCGCGGCGCAGGTGGCGGCGTTCATACCGCAGGCCAGCACCAAGTTATTGATGCGGTTAGCCAGCAAGTGCGTGTGCTGCACCTGTACCTTGGCTTGCAGCAAGTCATCGCGGGCACCACGCAGGGTCGCAACTTCAACCGCAAGGCGTACCTCGGTGCGCAGCATATCGAGGTTCCAAGGTTTGGTGATGTAGCGGTAAATCTCTCCCGCGTTGATAGCCAGAATGGCATCGTCAAGCTCAGAATAGGCCGTGGTTAAGATGCGCAAAATTTTGGGGTAATTCTCACGCGCGTAGCGCAGCAGCTCGTTACCGTTGCCACCGGGCATGCGTTGATCGGTGATCAAGACAGTGATGTCATCACCTTCGCGCTCCATGATCGCAATGCCCTCGGTAGCCGATAGCGCCGTTAGCACGCGGTAGTGAGGGCTCAGGAGGCGATCAAAATACTTCAGCGTCATCGGTTCATCGTCAACATACAAAATGGTTGCCAATTCGGTGTTGTCCATATAAACCATCTCAGGCCTCTTTTTTGAAGGGGAAGAGCAGCGTCACAGAGGTGCTCGTTTTGGTTGAATGAATGCCAATGCTGCCGCCTAAGGTTTGCATGATTTTTTCGCAGAACATCAAATCAACACCCAGTAAATCGTCGTCGCTGGAGTTGCTCAGCAGACGTGAACGCAAGGCCAAGCGCTCTGTCATCTCTAGCGAGAGACTGGGGCCGTTATCCACAATGCGGATGTTGTGCGTTCGATCCCCCGACGTAGATTGCGTGTCGAATATCTGGATTTGAATGTTTGGCTCTTTGGGATGAAGCTGCAAAGCACGCACGGCATTTTGCACAAACTCGCTCAAGCACAAATAGAGTAAATTTTGCTTGGTGTTGATCGAAAAATCATCTCTGGCATCCACATGAATCCACGCCCTTTGCTCGGCGGTAAGTTGCAACTCTTTGCACAGCAAGTGCGCCAAATCAGAGGCACGTCCCGGGGTTGAATCCATCGAAGCGAAGGCCGTTCGCGTGGCATGCGTAAAGCCCAGCATCAAATTTTGGCAGTACGAGATATTGCGGCGAGAGGCCTGTAGCGCCGGCATCACCGCTTTGAGCGAGGGCGGAATGCTTCCTTGCGTCTGCGTATCGGCCAGTGCGCTTTGAATCATGTTCAAGCACGAACCAATGACCGAGAGGGGCGCTGTTAACTCATCCGCAATAAATGCCAGCGAGTCGCGCATTCCAGCAACACTATTTTCAACATGCGTGCGTGTGGTAAAGGCTTGGTCATACGCTGCCCAAGCCGCTTGCAGAGCGCCCTTAACCAAATACTCATCCCACGGTTTTTCTAACACCCGAAACACCAGCTGCTGGTTGATCGCCTCAATCACCAAACCCTTATCGGCATAAGCGCTCACTAAAATTTTGATGACACGCGGGTACGTTTGATTGACTTCTTGCAACAGCGACAAACCATCGCGTCCGGGCATCCGAAAGTCCGTCATGATCACGCCCACATCGTCGCCGTTGAGCGCCATAAACTGCAAGGCTTCTTCGGCCGAATTGGCACAGCGGATCACGTAGTCCGTGCCAAACATCCGTTCAAACCACTTGGTTGCCATCGGCTCGTCGTCAACAAACAGAACCGATCGTGGGTAATGGGTTCTTGACGCTGCGTTGCTCATGATGCATTCCCTGTGGGTAAATCAAAAGAAAACTCTGTCCACTCGCCTTCAACGCTCTTTACCGATAGCTCGCCGCCGTGCCTTTGAATAATCGAGTAACACATCGCTAGCCCCAGCCCCAGCCCTTGACCCACCTCGCGCGTGGTAAAGAACGGCTCAAAAATGCGGGTTAGATGGTCGGACTGAATGCCTGTGCCATTATCGCGCACCGTGACATATAGCCGATTCGTCTTGTCCGAATCCCGCACCGCGTGCCATGCGTGAATACGGATAAAAGCAAAAGGAACATTTTTCCCCGATTTTCGCAGCGCTATCGCAGCGTTGGTGAACAAGTTAATCAGCAAACCAATCAAGGCAGGTTCGTCACCTATCACCTCGGTATCAACTGGCAAGTTTTTCTGCACAGTAACATCTTTTAACTCATAACCCGATAAGCGAAGGGCTGAGCGCACGGCACCTTCAAAAGGGAAAACACGCTCCGCATCATCACCCGGCTTTTGGTAGGCAAAGGTTTTTAAATCCGTCACGATGTCGCGTACACGTGCCATTCCCTCCTTCGCATCCGTCAGACTTTCTTGAAGGAGGGGGTTTAATTTAACTTCTGGCTCCATCTGCGCCATGCTGATAGCCATCATGCTGTAATTGACGGGATTATTCAGCTCATGCATGAGTCCGGCTGACAAGGTGCCTAGGGCAGACATTTTTTCCTTTTGAATCAGCTGACCTTTGATAGCGGTGAGGTCGCGATTGATAGACTCTAGCTTTCTATTTTGTTGTTCAACTTCATTCTGTAATGAAAATAATTTAATGCGACTTAGCTCGTTGTAATAGCTACAAATAACGCTAATGACAGCAGAAAATAGTATAAATAATAAATTTCCAAAAAATTGTTTTAGATCATTCGATGGGTCGGGATTGAGTAGGCATGCCAAACTATAGCATAAGCATGTGAAAACGCCGAATGTAAAGCCTTCTTTGTAGCTTAGAGGAACAATAATACCTACAGCATATAAAGCTAAATGTAGGCCAATAAAATAAATGGAGGCCGATCCATTTGTTTTATATATCATCCATGAAATCATGATTTGTGGTAGCGTTAGCCACAACATGGTAAAGCTTTGTAGGTAGCGTCCATCTTTATCATTTTTGATGAGAATTAAAACGCACAAGGTCACGAGTGCAGTCAGAATTCGCACCGCAAAAAATAGAGTTGCTTGGTCTGGATAAAATGCTAAATCCAACCCAACTCCTAAG
>CAZAIW010000056.1:8548-11468 GCA_964485285.1 uncultured Burkholderiaceae bacterium
TAAGGCAAGCAAAGAAGCTGATGTTATGCACCCGGTTCTGCTATGTGATCTACGAATATCAAGAAATTGATTTCGATATGTATTTTTTTCAGTATTAGTCACGATTTTTATGGTATTGTTAGTTCGCCAAAGATATTGACGGATGTTGTATCTGTATAAATGTAGCTTTTTACTATTGGAATCGTTTGATGTAGTTTTGCAAAACTCTCTTCATTTCTATAAATCAGATGCCACTCCAATAAGTGCGCCATACCGTTTTTTTGTGGATTGTTTAGATGAACATTTGTATATAAAATCTTTCCACCGGAGCGCGTGTAATTTGAAAAGTACTCAATTAGTCGTGAACAAACTTTATCTGATAAATAATCAAATAATCCGGCACAATATATGAAATCGTACTTTTCATTATCACTTACACTTTTATTTCTAATTGATTTTTTTAACAAATCTTGAACAGAGTCGTGGATGTAGTGAGTGGATACATCAAGATTTTTTGCTTTAATAATCGAATCAATTTTTGATTGAACATGATCTAATGTTGTCTGGTTAAAGTCTAATAAGGTGAAATCAATTAAAGAAGGATTTTGATTGGTCGTAATAAACTTTTGAATCTCTATTGCTGGGCCGCAGGCGATATTTAAAACACGAACCGGTCGTTTTAATTTCTTGGCTTCAATGGCAACATTATCCAGATATTTCACCAGTATTTCAATACGGTTTCGATGTGCCTCTGCAACAGCGCATTTTAAAAATACGGTATTGACGATTTGGAAGTATGCACTTGGGCCTTGCCTAGGGTCACCAAGTATTTGGTTCACCATTTCATAATCGCCAGCATAGCCTAGAGGTTTTGCAAATGTTCGATAAACAAAAGGAGCGCGAAGCAAAAATGGATGTAATGATACTTGTGCATGAGTTCGATGTTGCACGGATTCTTCGGGGGAAACTTTGCCTGCCTCGCCCTCAAGTCTGATTAAGAACTCGTTGACCTTATTCATAATCGGCGTTGCCAGATCATAAAAAATGTCCTCTCGCAGCTTGCCATCAGCGCCGCGTGGCAAACTGCCGGATAACTCGGCTTGATCAACCCAGCGTGATGTCTCGGCTAGGAACGAACGCATTTCGCTGATCAAAATTTGGTAATCGCGATTAACTTTGAACCGTGTCTCCCATTCCCGAACAAAAGTTTCTGCCTCATCTTTAACGCGGTGGAGGTCTTGGTGGAGGGCGTGAAATTCGCTCCATTCATCCATCAGCGTTACTGATACAACTGCCATCAATCCTGTATTAACAAGGCTGTTAACAGCGGCTTTGCCTTGGTAGACGATCTGCTCGCATCCGGCCCGGATGGTGAGGTTGGATAGAACTTCGCTGATTTGGATCACCGAGTCAGGGTTATAGACCTCCATGACCAAGGAGCGCCTTTGAATGTTAGTGAGTGTTCCCCTTGCCGATTCGCCCTGGCTACTTTTAAATGTAATGGTGGGGTCAATCGGGCGAATGGGTTTCATCAATAAGCTTGGCTAGAGGGCGGTCAATGAGGTGCTAGCGAGATGCTAGCTAGGGAGGTGGTGTTAGCGAGGTGCTAGGCGAATGGCACCGTCTAAGCGAATAACCTCTCCGTTGAGCATGTCGTTTTCGATAATGTGTTTGGCCAGTTTGGCGTAGTCCGTAGGTGTGCCAAGGCGACTGGGGAATGGCACGGCGGCAGCCAGTGAGTCTTGTACTTCTTGTGGCATGCCAAACATCATGGGTGTGCCAAAGATGCCGGGCGCAATGGTCATGTTGCGGATGCCGCTGCGGGCTAAATCACGCGCGATTGGCAGGGTCATGCCGACGACTCCGCCTTTGGTGGCGCTGTAGGCGGCTTGGCCAATTTGTCCGTCATACGCAGCAACGGATGCGGTGTTGATGATGACACCGCGCTCGCCCGTTGATTCTGGGGTGTTGCTGGACATGGCGTGCGCGGCAAGGCGAATCATGTTGAAGGTGCCAACCAAGTTGACGTTGATGACGCGCATGAATGTGTCAAAGTGGTGAGGACCATCTTTACCGACGGTTTTTTCGCCAATGGCGATGCCTGCGCAGTTCACAAGTCCCATGAGTTTGCCCATGCTAACGGCCTTGGCGACAACGGCTTTGCCGTCGTCTTCGCTGCTTACGTTGCACTTGACAAACGCACCGCCTAGCTCTTTGGCGATGGCCTCGCCTTTCTCGGCTTGCATGTCGGCGATAACGACTTTTGCCCCGTTGGCAGCAAGCATTCTGGCCGTACCTTCACCTAGGCCAGAGGCGCCTCCGGTGACGATAAAAACTTTGTTGGCAATTTCCATGTGTACCCTTTGAAAAAACAGTTGAAGATATGATTATGGAATGATTTTCTCAAATTTCTCTACCCAGTTACCCACCCTTTTGCGGCTTTTTTCTGTTTTTTTGTTGGCTTTTCTCACGTCGTGCGCTGGCACGAAACCGCCCGCACTTCCAAGCGGGGCGCAAGACCCCAGCACGCATGCACCGGTGCTGCCTCCTGCGAAGCTGGGACTTGCCTTAGGCGGTGGTGCTGCACGTGGGTTTGCGCACATTGGTGTGATTCAGGTTCTGGAAGAAAACGGCATTAAGCCCGACTTGATCGTCGGCACTTCGGCGGGCAGTCTTGTTGCATCGATTTACGCCACAGGCAAAGATGGCAAGGCGATGCAAAAAATTGCGGAAACTATGGATGAGGCGAGCATCACGGACTGGACGCTGCCGTTTTTTAATCGCGGTGGCGTGCTGCGCGGCGATGCGTATGCCAAGTATGTGGCGGTGCAAGTTGGCAATAAGTTGATCGAGCAGGCTTCGATACCGCTGGGGATTGTGGCGACCGATTTGAAGCTGGGGCAAGGCGTACTTTTTAGGCGCGGTGATATTGCGTCAGCGG
>CAZAIW010000057.1:0-10562 GCA_964485285.1 uncultured Burkholderiaceae bacterium
GTCCGCCTGCCGCCGCTTGAATCGCATCGGTGGCAATTTTGATATTGCCATCCGTGCCATTTTTAAAACCAATCGGTGCCGAGATGCCACTGGCCAATTCGCGGTGGACTTGCGACTCGGTGGTGCGTGCCCCAATCGCGCCCCAGCTAATCAAGTCGCCAATGTACTGAGGGGAGATCACGTCCAAAAATTCACTGCCTGCGGGCATGCCAAGGCGGTTAATTTCAATCAGAAGTTGCCGCGCCATGCGCAGTCCTTCATCAATGCGGCAAGACTCATCCAAGTACGGATCGTTGATCAATCCCTTCCAGCCCACCGTGGTGCGTGGCTTTTCAAAGTACACGCGCATCACGATCTCCAGCGTGCCCTTGTATTGCTCGCGCACCGTCATTAAGCGTTTGGCGTAATCAAGCGCAGCAGCGGGGTCATGAATGGAGCACGGCCCCATCACCACCAGCAAGCGATCATCGTTGCCTTGCATGATGTTTTTGATGTTGCTGCGCGTGTCAGCAATGAGGCTCTCCACGGGCGAGTGGCTAATGGGGAAGAAGCGAATGAGATGTTCTGGAGGTGGCAACACGGTAATGTCCTTAATACGGGTATCGTCGGTTTGGCTGGTGCGGTCTGGCTGGGGACGATCGGCCATATAGGCAGTGGTGTCGCAGGCGCTTGCTGGGGTTTTCGTTTTGCTGGCAGTCATGTCGGGGTCCTTTTAAAAATGAGAGGGGGGCAGAAAATAAAAAACCGCCTACTTGAGGCGGTTCGTGTTGGGTTTGCTAGCTTGCTTCGTCTACGCAAAAACCTCCAGACCGCCTAGGCGTTGGAAGAAGTACGTAAAGTAAAAGAAGCGAGCAGCTGTGTTCATAAGAACCTCTATTATGGCGCATCTTTGCCAAACTTCGGCGAGCGGGGCCCGTACAGCAAACCACTAGGTCTTGGTGTCAGCAATCTTTGGTTGGTGATCACGGCTATATCGCGCCCTTTATCGCCCGCACTATTGAGCGCCTGCTTAACGATGCCAGCAATCAAGGCACCTAGTAAACCGCCCCCTTGGTTGTTTTGCCCTTCCTCGCTCGAAGCGCTGGCTTGTCCCGCCCAAATGGTTTGACCTGTTCTCAAGTCCACCAGCTGCGCTTTAGCGGCGACCACCACCGCGCTATTGATCACGGTATAAACCGCGCCGTATTTTTCAACCGTGATGTAGAGCGCCGCATCAGCACCAAAAATGTCGATCAGTTTTTGGGCCGGCGCTTGGTGCATGTCCGCTGGCTGCGTCAAACCGTTCTCTTTAAACACTTGATCGACCAATGCCACAGGAAAAACATAATAGCCCGCCTCCGCCAAAGGGTAGGTCACGCTGGATAGATAGCTGTAGGTGGCTCGCACATCCGGCGAATTGTTCAGTGGTGGCAGCACCACAATCGATTGAGGTTTGCTTTGCCGAAACGCTGTGTAATCGTATGGTTTTTGGTTGGTGGCGCATCCTGTCATCACGCCCAGCACAACGACACACACCACCCATTTAAGAAATTGAATCATCTGCACACCTTTATTTTTTAAGCTGCGCTATGGCACGATCCATAAAAACTGCGGACTCTGGAAACAAATTTTTCTCTGTTTGGAAAGACTGCATGGCTTGATCTTTCTTGCCGACTTGAAAGTACAAAAATCCCAAATGTGCGTGATAGCCAGGCGGCACGGCCTTGTTGGCCGACCTAGCCACTTGGTAGTCGGCCTCCAATTTTTCGATTTGAGCCTCAATGGGCACCTTGCCGGGGTCGATGTACAAGTTATAAAGCTGCGCCTGATAACTGCCCCATTGATACAAGGTGGGCGGCGGCGCGGCGCACCCCACCAAGCCAACAACCACAGCCCAACTTGCCCACAGCGTGACCCGCCGCCCGGTGCGACGTGCGCCGTTTAGGGCTTCCATTTTCCGCCCTCTACGCCTTCCACCAAGCGATTGACCGCCTCACGTATGGCAAGGTCTAGCACCTTGCCGTTGAGCGTCGAGTCATAGCTGGCGGTGCTACCAAAGCCAATGACTTCGCGGTTCGACAACGAGTACTCGCCCGCACCTTGCACCGAATAGACCACCTGCGACGTTGTGATGTTGACCACATTCAAGCTCACTTTGGAATACGCTATTTGCGTTTTACCGCGCCCAAAAATGCCAAACAATTGTTGATCGCCGACCTCTTTACGACCAAACTCGGTCACGTCCCCTGTGATCACAAAATCCGCCCCTTTGAGCTGCTGCGCCTGACCCTTCATCGTCGCCTCGGCTTTTATTTCTGACAGGTTGTCGCGGTCTAGCACATGGAAGCGATTGGACTGCTGCAAATGCGTCAGCAAAATCGTTTTTGCTTGACCGCCTAGGCGATCCACGCCATCCGAAAACAACCCGCGCAAGAAGCTGGAGCGGTTATCAAACTTACCCACGGACAACGCGCTCTTAGGCCCGCTGTAGGCCGTCTGCGCCGATGCCACTTGAGCCGACGCAATCGCCTGCGAGGTCTCCGTTGTCGAGCATCCACTCAGATACGCAACGCTGATCGCGATGCCAAGACCACACAAGATTTGCCTACATGTTTTTTTCATGATGAAACGGATAAATGATTAAAAGTGCCGCCGATAGTAACACTTAAGGTGTTTTTGCCTCACCCCTAGGCATCAAGAGCACCTCGCGCTCCACCAACAAGCGCCGCACACCTTGCTCGCTGCCAAGCGCCGCCCACGTCACCTCACCGGGGGCTTGGCGGCTGCGCAGCACCCAGCGCGTAGCGAGGGCATCAAGGGGAGCATTAGCGTCAAACGGCGCAAGGACGATGGCCCACGCGCCTTGCTGATCGGCGCTCTTGGGCGGTAAGCCTTGGGAAGCCTCGTAGGGTAAGGCTTGCAGCCTAGGTGATGTTTTTAAACTGAACTGAAAGCGCTCAAACTGGGCATTAAAGTTTTGCGGAACCCAGACGCTTTGACCCGCCAACTGGGCGCGGACACTGGCACTGTAGTGGTTAGAAGCCGCATCAAACGGCGCGGCCAGTGCGCCCAAAAGTGCCAGCCATGCCACCCCCGTCGCTGCTGTCAAACCAATCCGCCAAGGAGCGTACCAAAGACCCACGCCACAAGCCGCGCACACAGCCGCCAAAGCCGCAAAATACAGGGGCGAATAGCCAGCGCCAGGGTCAAACACCCCGTTCAAGCACCACGCCACCCACGCCAGCGCGAGGCTCGCCGTTGCCGTCAGCGCCAGCGTGAGCATCCACCACACACGGTGAATGCGCGGCGCGTACAGCGCCATCAACGCCGCCACAGCCGGCATCACCGGAATCACGTAACGCGCCGAGCGCTGGCTGGGCAAACTAAACACCACAAGCCAAGCCAGTACCCACAGCCATAACAGCGTCTGCGTCCTCGTGCTCGCTTTGCGCCACCCGCTTTGCCAAGCGGCCACGCATAAGCCCAGCACCAGTGGCGCGAGCAAACCCGCGTTCAGCAGCGGTGCAAGCCAAAAACCCAGCACGCCGTCGGGCGAGTTGTTGAATTTGGTCGAAAAATTCTCGCCCACGACAAACTCACGCCACACCCCGACGGGGTCTGGATCAAGCGCCAGCCACAGCGCAAAACCTGCCACGCTTGTTGCCACCGCCAACGCAGCCGGCCACGCGCTGTGCCATAACTTGTGCGCCTTTGATGTGTCATCGCTACTCACCCACAGCGCGGCAAACAACCACAGCCCCACGGGAGCCGCCAGCACAAACGATTTGGTCAGTAGCGCTGGCACCATCAAAACACCGCACGCCATGCTGGACAGAGCCAAAAGTCTTGCTGGATAAGCCCGCCAAACGGGGAGTTTGACCATCGTCCACGCGCAAACGGCAAATAAAAACAAGCTCTCGGTCGCGCTGGTCAGCACGGGTCGCCCGTAACGATAGGTGGAGAAGAACGCGAGATAAAGGCTGGCCGCAAGCAGAGGCGCAGTCACAACTTCGCGCCATTCGCGCTCGCCTCTCCATTTGCCGAAGCGGCGCGACTCTTGTTGCGCGAGCGTGCGCGAAAGTGGCTGCACGCCTGCTTGCGGCCGCAGCGGCAACTCCCCCGCGCGTTGCATCGTTCGGACGAACCACGCCACCACAGCCGCGCACAGCAAAGTCTGGGCGACATAGGGCAGGCGCAGCGTGAACAAATCCCAGCCCCACTGCCCCGCCGCCATGGCTTGCCAAAACAGCAGCGGCGGCTTGGTGTTGCGCATCTGACCGCCAGCGGGCGTTTGCAGGTCAGAGACCAGCGGCAGCCAATGTCCGCTCGCGCTGGTCAAGCGGGCGATGTGGAGATAGACCATCTCATCGCCATTGGTGGGCGCATAGGGGCTGCCCAAGTTGAGCAGGTAAGTCAGCGCTAAAAGCAGCGCCGCACCCGTCGCCCACCACTTCTTCACTCACCATCCTCGGCCGGCACGATGCGCCGAAAGGTCACGCGGTCGTTAATTAAAAAATTGACCACGCTGGCAATGGCAATGGCGATCAAGTTAGCAAGGCCGTAGTGCAAGCCAAAACCGCCACTCTCAACCGAGCTGGCTAGGTGGCGCGTGAGCAGGTATTGCAGCGAGCTACCAATCAGCGTAGCGGCAACGTATTTGACAAATTGCGACGACGTGGTTTTAGCGTCTAGTCCGCGCCGCTCGCGCCACGTCCACAAACGATTCCAAAAGAAGTTGTAGATCGTCGCCACCGCAATCGCCAAGGGCAGGGCATAGCTCAAGCGTGCCGCTTGCGCCACGCTGGCAAACAGCCACTCCATGCCCGCGTAGAGCACGGCTTGGTTGACAAAAATCCCCGATCCTCCCACCACGCCAAAACGCGCAAAGCGCCACGCTAGGCGTGCCCACGGCTGCAACCAAGTCGGCAACTTGGCAATACGCGCGGCCACGGCGCTCAAGCGGGTATCTCCTGCGCAGCGTCCAGCATCCGCGTCGCCGTGCGAAGCACGTGCTCGGGCGTGATGGCTTGCAAGCAGACGTTGTCGCCATCGCAGCTACTTGTGCGGTGGTTGTAGGCGGTCAGGCAGGGCGAGCACGCCGCACCGGCAAACAAGGCTTCGCTTTGACCACCAAGACTAGAGGCCAGCGGCGCGTACAGCGCAGGCGTTTCGGGGCCAAAAAACATGATGGTGTGAATGGGCGTGAGCGCGGCAAAGTGACCAGGCCCTCCGTCATTGGTGATGAGCAGTTTGGCATAGAAGAAGAGCACCAACAACTCGCGGATGTTTTGGGTGTAGCCGGTCAGGTCAAGCGCGGCCTCGTGCCCTAGCTGGCTCACCAGACTTTGCGCCAAGGATTTATCGACCGGCAGTCCAATAAAGCCAACGGCGAAACCCTTATCCAGCAAGGCTTTGGCGGTGCTTGCAAAATAGTGCTCGGGCCAAGCGCGGATCGGCAAGATGCCCCCGCCAGGGTACATGAGCACCAAGGGCTTGTCGCCGATCTGCGCAAAGTCACGCCGCAGTTTGGCAACCGCAGCTTCTAACTCGCCTTCTTGCAAGGCCAATGGGGTCAAGGCATTCAAGCGGGCATCGGCTGCAAAGCCAATTCCCATCTGGCTTGCCGTAGAGGACGCACCAGGGTATTTGCTGCGCGGCATCACCCCTTGCGGCTGCTCAAGGGCACGCGCGAGCGTTAAGAACTGGTCTTTGATCGGGCGATAGGGGTTGTAGGGCACAGCGCAGTTGATGAAGCTGCCTCGATACAAGCCTTCTTGCGTATGCGGCGTAAAGCCCGCGATACGCTTGGCTCCGGCTAGCGCCGCGATGCAGCTACTGATGCGGGCAAACAGCTCGCAATCAATCACCGCATCCACCCCTGCGGCGCGTAGATCGCGTATGACGCGGTACAAGCTCGCCAGCAAGTTGGCGAGCGACGAGTCGTCAATCGCATGCATGTGCTGCGGTTTAGCAAAACCCAGCAAACGCACAATCTCTTGGTTTTTACCCAGCTGCACCACGTGCAAATCGGCACGGGGATAGCGCTCCTTCAAGTACCCAATCATGGGCTGCGCCAGCACCATAGAGCCCATCTCCGACAGCATCAAAATCGCCACCGCACGGGGCTGGAAAGTCTCGCCCGTTG
This sequence comes from uncultured Burkholderiaceae bacterium, assembly GCA_964485285.1. Taxonomy (GTDB): domain Bacteria; phylum Pseudomonadota; class Gammaproteobacteria; order Burkholderiales; family Burkholderiaceae_C; genus JASGCK01. The sequence goes on from CAZAIW010000057.1 coordinate 6,125, forward strand.
GATGCTGCGTGGCCTCGCGCCGCAGGGCGCTGGGCATCACGCGATGCACCAGCGATAGCAGCGCACACAGCACCTGCCCGGCGTAGCGATCAACGAATCGTTGTGTATCAATCTTCATGTTTTATCTTGTATTTTTGCCAAAGCCACGCAAGGACAGCCATCACCAGCGTGGGCGCAAGCACCGCATCGAATCCATTGTTGCCGGGATCAACCAGTAACCACGCACAGCACAGGACAAGCCCCATCACACCCAGCGCCCTATTTTGCCAGCGCCACAGCAAGCCGCACACGCACACCGTGCCCAGCGCAAACAGCCCTGGCTCACGCCCAAAACCATACCCATTGAAATGCAGACCCGTGACCACGTCGATCACCAAGGCGGCATAAAGCGCAGCGAGGCAGCAAACCGCCCGGCCCACGCCGCGCTGCTGGGGCTTGCTGTGCGCCGCCTTCATGGCCGGGCCGCCCGAGAATCTCGCGCCTCAATCGCCAGCACCACGTGGCGAATAAATCGCTTTTGGTAGGTGTAGCTCACGTGCAGCTGATCACCCACCCGCACCGCGCTGGGGTACGAGTATTCGTTGAACGGCACACCATCCAACTTTTCGGGTTCGTACTCCAGCGTCGCTAAGCGCTTGAAGCCGCGCAAGCCATCAGCGGAGGCCTCAATCACCAGCCGATGCCGCCCGGAGGTTTGCGGGTTGTGAATCAGCAGCGTCTGCGCACCAGCCCCCTCGCCTAGGCGCAGCGCAGCCACCGACGAGTCGGGATTGATCACCCAGTCCGCCCCCGCGTCTCCCACCGCACCAGCGCTGCTGGGAATGTCGCTCCAATGCCGACCCGCGTCTTGCGTTTGCACAAAGCGCAGCTTTTTGTCGTCGGAGTTATCGCGCAGGTACGCAATCGCTTGATCGCTCGACATCACGGCCAGTGTGGGCTGCAAAGACGCAAGGTTGCCCGCCATGCGCACCACAGCATGCCTAGTTGGCATCAAATCACCGTGGTCATTTAACCGAATGGCGACAGGGTACTTAATGCCTATTTCAAAATAAGCAGGCAGCAAAGCACCGCCATCCTGCATGGGAATGGGCGCACCGCGCACTAAATGGCTGACATTAAAAAGCGGCGAAAGCGGTAAAAAACCGATGGGTTGAAAGGGCGCATCATCACGGGCGACTGATCCTGATCGCGCTGCCGCCCCAGCCTCTTGGCGCAAATGCAAAATGCGCGACGCGGCCCAGCCGCCCAACCACGTGGTCGCCACCACATACAAATGGGTGTTCCCTTGACGATCGATCCAAGCCACCGGATTGCCCAAACGACGGATCGAATGAGCCGGATTCCAACTGCCCAATGCCCTGTAAGCCTCATGGCGATTGACCGCCACGCGAGGCTGGCTCCAAACGCCCGCTGCACTTGGCTTAGCGGAAGGTGCATGATTGAAATCGGGCGAAAAAGTGCTCGTCCAGATTTGCACATCCTCACCGCTTTCGCGCGAGCCAGCAAACCAAAAAGCACGCAGGCCACCGCCCTTGTCTGCCAACAAAAACGAAGCATGTGCAGCTGGCGTATCTGCTGGCATGGGGATGTCTTGGCGGGAGAGTTCGCGCAAGGTCATCGGTTGAGAAGCCACGGCTGGATTGGCTTTTGCAGCATAACCCGCAAAAGCCGCCTGACGGCTCAACGGTTCGCTAACTTGATGCCGCCAGTGATGAAGCCCCCCCACCGACAGGACAAGGACGGACAGTCCTACAAAAACCATGCGCGTTAGCCATATGGGATGACGAGACTCATGCAACATCAGCAAATGGATCAATGATTGACTCGCTGCACGACTCTATTCCGAGGTCGTCCCTAAGAACGACAGGGGACTCTTTCCCACTCAGCCAATAAATCAACACATTTGAATCAACGAGGCATTTGGGCATTTATTGCCAATCGCTGCGCATGGCGCGAATTTGCTCATCAATCTGCTGACGACTAGGTTGATCGGCCAGCGAGTCTCGCGCGGCATGAATCGCCGCATCAAGTGCCGACAAGGAACGTGCTGGCGGAGATGCCAAAAAAATAACCTCGACCGATTGGTGCTGAAACACCTCGGGCATAGGAATGCTAGTGGGCGCATCATCATAAGTTTGTCTAACTGCCAACATCTTGATTCCTTTGTGATTTGTCCTTTGTGAGATTAAGTTTAAGCCGTCCCACCCACCGTCATGCCCTCGATGCGCAGTGTGGGCTGCCCCACACCCACGGGCACGCTTTGCCCTTCTTTGCCGCACACGCCCACGCCCGTGTCGAGGCGCATGTCGTTGCCAATCATGGTGATTTTTTTCAACGACTCAGGCCCCGAGCCAATCATGGTGGCGCCTTTCACGGGATATTGGATGCGTCCGTTTTCCACCCAAAACGCCTCGCTGGCAGAGAACACATATTTACCTGATGTGATGTCCACTTGTCCGCCGCCAAAGTTGGTGGCGTACAGGCCGCGCTTCAAACTCTTCACAATTTCGGCGGGGTCTTTGTCGCCGCCCAACATATAGGTGTTGGTCATGCGCGGCATGGGCAAATGCGCGTAGCTCTCGCGCCGCCCGTTGCCCGTTGGGCGCGTTCCCATCAAGCGGCTATTGAGGTTGTCTTGCATGTAGCCGCGCAAGATGCCGTCTTCGATCAACACATTTTTTTGCGTGCGGTTGCCCTCGTCATCGATGTTCAACGAGCCGCGTCGGTTTTTAATCGTGCCGTCGTCCAGCACCGTCACGCCCTTGGCCGCCACGCGCTTGCCGATCATGCCCGCAAAGGCGCTGGAGCCTTTGCGGTTGAAGTCGCCCTCTAGGCCATGTCCCACGGCCTCGTGCAACAAAACGCCCGGCCAACCGGAGCCTAGCACCACGGTCATCTGACCAGCCGGTGCGGGGCGAGCTTCTAGGTTGGTCAGCGCCGCCGTCACCGCACTGGTGACGTACGCTTCAATGATGGCATCGTCAAAGTAGCCCAGATCGAATCGTCCGCCGCCGCCGCCCGTGCCTGTCTCGCGCCGCACTTGCCCGCCTATCGTTTGCTCGGCAATCACGGTCACGGACAGTCGTACCAGCGGACGCACATCAGCGCTGCGCTGCCCATTAGCTCTTGCGATGTAGATGATGTCGTGCTCGGCAGCAACGCTGGCCATCACTTGCACGATGCGCGGGTCTTTGGCACGCGCTCGTTGCTCCACCTTGCCCAGTAACGCCACTTTCTCGGCGCTGCTTTGCGAGGCAATCGGGTCATCCACGCCATACAGTTTGCGTGGCAGCAAACTGTTGGAAGCTAGGCGCTGCGCGGCTTTGCGAGCGCCCACCTTGATTCGACCCGACGCACCTTGCGCCCCAATGGAGCGCACAGTCGAGGCAGCGTCCATCAAAGAAGCCAGCGAGATGTCATCCGAATAAGCAAACGCCGTCCTCTCGCCGCTGACGGCGCGAACGCCCACGCCTTGGTCAATCGAGAAGCTACCCGTTTTGACAATGCCTTCCTCCAAGCTCCACCCCTCCGAGCGCGAGACTTGAAAATACAGATCAGCATCATCGACGCTGCCATGCTGGATATGCGAGAGAATGGTTGCGATCGATGCGTCCGTCAGCTCAAAAGGCTCAAGCAACGCCGCGCGTGCAAGTTGAATATGTGGGGTCATGGGGTGGGATTGTAGGAAGAGGTGATGCGTGATGCCTTGCCAAACCCTTCGGAATAATTGGCCAAGTGCACCAACACATGGGCATCCAGCATGTGGCGTGGCTTCAAGCTTTGGCTTTCAAAAAATCAATCAACGCCTTGTTTTTGAATGTTTTCATGGCGACCTCTGGTGAATGGGAGTCGCTCAATTTTAAGCGTCTCAGGCCTTACCTTTTGGAGCCTCGAACCCAACGAGGTGTCAAATAGAATCCCCCCATGCTTCGCGTCCAATCTGAACTCCTCATCGCCCTTCAATCTGCACTTAACAAGCTCGCTACCGATGCTGGACTCGCGTCCCCCATCCAAGCGGCTTTCGAGTCCCCCAAAGTTGCTGCGCATGGCGACTTTGCCATCACGGCGGCCATGCAACTTGCCAAGCCACTGAAAGCGAATCCTCGTCAGCTTGGCGAGCAGCTGCGCGAGGCATTACTGGCCGCCCCTGCGTACCAGCAGTGGGTGCAAGACATTGAAATCGCAGGCCCCGGATTTATCAACCTGCGCCTCAAGCCCGCAGCCAAGCAAACCACGGTGAGCGACATTTTGCAAAGCGGCGCGCGCTATGGCTCGCAAGCCAAAAGCACCCTAGAAGCCCCAGAAAATAAGGCTTCGCAAAAATTATTGGTGGAGTTTGTCTCCGCCAACCCTACCGGCCCCTTGCACGTGGGGCACGGACGGCAAGCGGCGCTGGGCGACGCGATTTGCAATTTATTTGCCACGCAGGGTGTATCGG
>CAZAIW010000057.1:10572-11463 GCA_964485285.1 uncultured Burkholderiaceae bacterium
CCGCGAGTTTTATTACAACGACGCGGTTGTGCAAATCTAGACGCTCAACAAATCGGTTCAGCTGCGCGCCAAGGGATTTCAACCCGGCGATGCCTGCTGGCCCACCGACCCCGCCGACCCGGCCAGTAAAGCGTTTTACAACGGCGCGTACATCCAAGACATTGCGGACGATTTTTTAGCCCAAAAAACGGTAACGGCGCGTGACCCATCAGGCAACCCCACCATCACGGCATCGGGCGATGTGGACGATGAGGCGGGCATTCGCGCCTTTGCTGTTGCGTATTTGCGGCGCGAACAAGACCAAGACCTGGCGGCGTTTGGCGTGGCATTCGATAACTTTTATTTGGAGTCCAGCCTCTACACCTCGGGGCGCGTGGAAGCGACCGTCAACAAGCTGATCGCCGCTGGCAAAACCTACGAGCAGGATGGTGCCCTGTGGCTAAAAACCACCGACTACGGCGACGACAAAGATCGTGTGATGAGGAAGTCCGCCCCAGACGCACCCGGTGCCAGCGTCTACACCTACTTTGTGCCGGATGTGGCGTATCACATCGCCAAATGGGAACGTGGCTTTACCCGCGTGATCAACATCCAAGGCACCGACCACCACGGCACGATTGCCAGAGTTCGTGCAGGCTTGCAAGCCGCCAACGTGGGCATTCCTGAGGGCTACCCGGACTACGTGCTGCACACCATGGTGCGCGTGATGCGCGGCGGCGAAGAGGTCAAGATCAGCAAACGCACGGGCGGCTACGTCACGCTGCGCGACTTGATTGAGTGGACCAGTGCCGACGCGGTGCGCTTCTTTTTGCTCTCGCGCAAGCCCGATACCGAGTACACCTTCGATGTGGACTTGGCCGTGCAAAAAAACAACGACAACCCGGTGTACTA
>CAZAIW010000058.1:0-11454 GCA_964485285.1 uncultured Burkholderiaceae bacterium
TGTTCACACCGCGCTCAAGCAGCTCATGGCTAAAGGCTTTGAGCGATTTGGGCGGCGCAGCCTCATCGACCAAATGAAAACCAGTTTGCCCCGTCTCACGCACAATTTCTTGCGCGCGGTTAACCAACGTTTGGGCACTGGCCGCATCGTAGCGTGAGATGTAGTCTAGGCTCACATCACAAAAACTGCACTTCTTCCAATAACAACCATGCGCCACGGTGAGCTTGTTCCAGCGTCCATCACTCCACAGGCGGTGCATGGGGTTGAGCATGTCCAGCAGCGATAAATAACGATGAATCGGCAAGCCATCCCACGTGGGTGTGCCCACATCATCAAAGGCTATGTCGGGCTCTGGGAAGTGGACGTACTTGACCACGCCTTGCGCAGCGCTGTCCGCGCCATGGGCTGCGTCCTCACCATCGGTCACGGGGGCGCGATAAAAGGTTCTGACCAAGCGCGCTTGAGATCGCTTGCCTTGCAGATGCTCGATGAGCGCAAGCAGCGGACGCTCGCCCGCGTCCAACGTGACGTAATCCACATCGTCGAACACGCGCGGATCAGACAGCTCGCGCAGCTCGGTATTGACAAAGCCGCCGCCCAGCGCCACCACGATGCGCGGGTTAACGCGCTTGATGGTCTGCGCGATGCGAAAGGCCGCGTACACCGCACCCGGAAACGGCACCGAGAGCAACACCAGCGTGGGCTTGTGGTGCGCCATCGCCTCGCGCGTGAGCGCGTCCAGCAGGCTATCGACCAAGTTATGCGGCGCTGCCAACGCCAATGCCAGTGGGTCAAATGTGGCCTGTGATGCCGCCAATTTTTCGGCGTAACGCACAAACTCAAACCGCGCATCAACACCGTGCTTGATCACGTCGGCAAGGTCATTTAAGTACAGCGTGGCAATATGCCGCGCTCGGTCTTGAGCGCCCAGCGCACCAAACGCCCAAGCCAGCGAGTCGGGCTCATCGCCATCCGCAAAATTCTCCAGCGCATCAAAGCGTGGGCCTTCGGGCAAAAAGCCTCGCGCCCCCACGCGGTGTGCCAGCGTAGCGTCGCCACCTTGCAAGAACCGAATCACCGCGTCAATGGTGGTGGCATAGCGTTCGTACTGATTTAGAAATGAGTGCAGGCTGCTAGGCCAATCCTGCTGTGGCTTCCCAGCTACTGCGGCCTGGGATGCCCTATGGATAAGGGCTAGGCCATCACGGCTTAACAATTTGAGCGTCAGCGCAAGCGCTAAATCCTCTTGTACGGCATCAAAACCACGAGAGCGCAAAAACCCCGTCAGATAAGCCGTACTTGGGTACGGCGTATTGAGCTGCGTCATCGGCGGAATCAATGACAGGATTTTCATGGTGCTAGGACTTTGCCCGCCTTCCAGTGCGGGTTTAACTTTGAAAAGTATTGCGGCAACTTCATAGCGCCAAAATGGAATTCTGCGCTGTAGCACCTCAAATCCAATAGCTGCCTAGCCGCTATGCGGTCGTGCACCTGCGCCTGACCAAGACTCATCGGATCCGTCAGTTGACTGGCCGCAGCAAACCCCCAATAAGCACCATAAAGTGGAACGCTAACGCCATAGGGTCTCACAATTTGAAAGGCTTCTGACAAGTCAGCAAGCAATTGATTCACTCGATCGGCATGAAAGAACGGCGCGCCCAGATGCATAACGAGCACACCTTTCGGCGAAAGTATGTTGGCACATTGCACAAAAAATTCTGGTCTATATAAATCTACGGCCAAACCCTGGGGATCGGTCAGGTCTAGCAGCATTAGGTCGTAGGACAAACCTAAAGTAACAGCCTGCGCTACAAACTGCGCACCGTCCAAAATATGCAGTTGCACTTTCGGATCATCAAAACTATCGCGATGGATACTCGAAAAATGTCGCCGAGCAACACTCACAACACCAGCATCAATTTCCACCCAATCCATGCACTCAATGCTAGGATGCTTGAGTAATTCCTCTGCACACCCCCCATCACCACCACCAATGATGAGCGCCTTGCGTGGCTGCTCGATTGAACAACATGGCAGATGGGTCAGCATCTCGTGATAAATAAACTCATCTTGCTCGCTGAGCATACAAACGCCATCCAGCGTCAATACTTTGCCAAAACTCGGATGCTGGTATACCGCATATTGCTGATGCTGCGTTCGCCCTTGTTCAATTAAATCGCAATGCAAAAGTTGTTGCGCAACGCAAGGCGTTATCGACTCGCACAGGGTCGTTTGTCCCCGCTCGATGGTGTGTTGCTCTAACTGATTCGATTGAAAGTATTTCACCAAGGCATCAAAGAGTTGTTGCGCTGCCTCACGGTTATTGCGTGTGTGGTTACAAACATAAACATCCAGCGTGACCCGTCCCAGCTCAGGCCACGTATGAACGGCTACGTGTGACTCAGCCAGCAAAACAACACCCGTAAAACCAAGCCCTTCACCGAAACGATGAAAGACATCTTGCATAACCGACAAGCCGACCTCGCGCACGGTCAGCACACAAAACATCTGCGTAGCATCCATATCCAGCAAGCGTGGAGCTGGACAGCCCGACAAGTCCCCCGTTAAATGCAAGCCCTTCATCAATAGGTGATGCAAGCAGAGTTGAGCAGACCCAGCGCGAGTGCCACCACCCCATAAGCCAAACCTAGACTGGTACGACCTTCGGTGATACCGGCACTCAAGTCTTTAACCACTAGGCGCATCAAAACATAACCCACTATTTGTACGCTCGCGGCAACCAATGCCCAAATAGCCAAATCCGTCAAGCTCACGGCATGAGTTACAACATTGGCTAATGGGATGGCATAGCCCAAAACAACGCCCGACAGTGCAAGGCTTGCAGCTATGTTGCCTTGATGAATTAAATGAAGTTCACGATGCGGTGTTATCCAAACATAGATCAACACAAAGGCAACCACACAGACGATGGAGGCAACCAAATAGATAAGGAAGTTGGGCAATCCAGCTAACAATAAAGAAACAGGGATCGGGGTGGACATCGGTTAATCTTTCTACAAAAAATAATGCGGCACAAACAAGGCTGAATCTTTGGTAATGGGCGTGAAGTCTTCACGAATACCAATGCCTGCGGGCTCATCGCCCACCAACCAACTTCCAATGCAAGTGTAGTGATCACCGTACCGAGGAAGGGGTGCCAGTGCTTGAATAACATAACCCGCCTCGCCGTATTGCCCCACGGTAGTCAGAGGCATTTGACCTTGCGTATAGAGCGTCACGTTTGCACCTTCGCGCGAGTACAAGGGTTTGCGTGCAAAGTTTTGCTCAAACCGTACACGCTTTGCGGGTGAATCAAAATAAGCCTCCAATAAGTTGGGGTGTTTCGGGAACAGTTCCCACAATACCGGAAGCAAGGCCTTGGAAGACATAAGCACCTTCCATGCGGGTTCTATCAGTTTGGTTTTCCGAGGCGCGGTCATCATCGCTAAATGCTGTCCAAATGGATCTCGCATGACCCATTCCCACGGATACAGTTTGAACAAATGCTGAATAGGCTCGTCGCGCAAACCGACAAATTCACTGTTGTTGCTATCCCAACCTAAATCGGCAATACCCAAAAATTCCGTATGGCAACCTGCCTGCCTAGCCGTATCCTCTAGGTAACTCAAGTTGCCAACATCTTCCTCAGACTCGGTCATGCACGCAAAATGCAGAGGCACGTTGCCTCCGGTTTTTTCATGCCACATGCGCCACCTCACCATCAATTTTTCGTGTATCGAATTGAACTGATCGGCCTTAGGAAGAACATCTTGCAACCAATGCCATTGAACAACACTCGCCTCTAGCAAACCTGTTGGTGTATCGGCGTTGTATTCCAATAATTTAGGTTGTCCCGATCCATTCCATGAAAAATCAAAACGGCTATAGAGTGAAAAATCTTGCTCACGCCAACTGGTTTCGATGAGACTTTTAAAAGTCTCAGAGAGCTTGAAAAGATCAAGCCAATCTTGCTTCAGAACATGCGCAACCGCTTCTAAGCAAAGTTGATGACACGTGGCCGTGGCATCGTCTAAACAGTCAATTTGAGCCTGCGTGAACTCATAAGCGTAACGCTCTTCCCAATACAAACCATCAATTGAATGAAAGGTAAAACCTAATTCATTGCATTGTTCACGCCAGTGAGGGCGTGGTGTGAAAGGAATACGCTTCATCTTCAGCCACCACCAGACCCATGTCCTCCACCAAACCCGCCCCGGCTGATACTGCGTGTGGCATGTGTCCCATCAGGAGGATGATCGGCAGCCGAGCTGTATGACCCAGAGCCACCTCCTGCGCTTGAGCTAGAACATATGTTCTTGGCATACGTTGTACCAAGCCACTTGCCCGTTGCAGCGTCTCTATCGAGGCACGAGTATTGGGGGTGATCCAGTTGGCAAAGCTCACGAGTTTCGTAGAGGTCTTGTCGCCACTCTAAGCAATTTGAATCCCTAGAACCGCCTATGGCCTTCACCACATCGTACGCAGTAACAACCATGCCACCTATTAGAGTTGTCACAACCAGCGCATCCACCACACGGATGCTTCCCCGTTGCACGTGGGAACTTTTACGCTGCTTCATGAAGTCGTCCTCTGATGCGCTCAAACTCTTGATCACTTTGCATCGTCTTGCGATTGGTGGCGTAGGCCATGCTGACTACCGAACCACCTGCTGCGGCATCCGCACTTGGTTTGACCCACACCCACACGCGGCGCTCGCGCACAAACAGCATGAAGAACACGCCGATGATGAGCAGCACCGCGCCGGTGTAAACAATGGTTTGACCAGGTGCCTTGGTTACTTGAAAAACGCTGGCCTGCACTTGCGTGTAGTCTTTCAGCTGCCAGATCATGGGAGCCGGATAGGCTTTAGCGTCTGCGGCCGCCAGCACGGCAAGGTTCAACCAGTCGGGCTTGTCCCGAAGCCGCTCATCCATCAATTCATACAGGACACCGTTGAGTATGCGCATCAGCACTTCGCTGGTTTTTTCGCGCTGATCTTGCGGCACATTTTTTTCCAAGAAATCACCTATCCCTTGCAGTCCATCGTCGGCAAATAAAGCCATGACCCGCTGACTGGATAGCTCAAGCGCAGCGCGGGTATCGGACTTTTTAGGATCAACCGCCTTGTTCAGGTAGCGCCCAATCGCAGCCGTGGTTGCGGCTTTATCTTGCACTGCATGCAAAAAGCGCATAAACCCATCTAGGCCACCTTGTTCGTCTGCTGGAATGCGCCAATACCGCAAGGGTTGATCGGCTGCGTCGCGCACACCGATCAGGTACTGCGGCGCCTGGCTACCGTCAAACTGAATGGGGAGCATGTAGTTGCTAAATTCACGCGCCTGCCCTGCGCTATCCCTGAGTTTGTAGGTGATGGACGGGCCCACATTGCGCATATCTTTTTTGCCAAAGGTCTCCACGTTCAGTACACGCAAAGCGGTCAGTTCAAGGTTGAGTTTTTCAGCGCCATTGGTGAGCGCCGTGCTGCTGCCAATCACGCCTTGCACGTCGATGGGCTTGGCACCAACCGCGAGAGGCACCGAGCTGAGTTTGACGTTAGAGCCACCATCGTCAAAACTGGACTGGAAAATGTTGATGCCTTTGTACGTCACAGGATGGTTGACTTCGACGCGAGCAACGGTTTGTTCGCCGGTGGCTTTGTCGTGAATGATGATGTCGCTGGCAAACAGCTTGGGCATGCCGGTGGAGTAAAAATCCACCACGAATTTTTTCAGTTCAATGGCAAACGGCAGCTCTTGTAACAGCACGCCCGTAGGCTGCTGCAAGATGGCGGTGTCGGTGGTTTGTCCCTCAGCCACCATGAGATTGGCACGAAACGCCGGATTGTTTATAGACAAGCGCGAGGCAGCCGGGACATCGGCCACCATACCGCCGCCGCTAAACGCCACTTTGTTGCCCCACCACATTTGCGCACGGGTCAGCAAATCGCCATCAAGCAATCCACCAAGGCACACCAGCACGATGGCGCTATGCGCCGCGATGTAGCCCAGCTTGTGCCCACTACCCGCTTTGGCCGCAATGAGCACGCCAGAGGGGCGATTTTGAACTTTTATTTTCCACCCCATGCCCGCAAAGGCTTGTTGGATATGGCTTGCAGCCTGATCTGGCTGGGAAGCCTTATCCCATGAGGCGTTGTGAGCAAAGGCTTTAAAGCTACTCTCTTGCAAGTGCTCTTTAAAGTTTTTGAGGTCGCGCAAAATTTGCGGGGTGTTGCGTGCCACGCACAGGCTGGTGCTGATCACTAAAAACAGCAAAATCAGCAAAAACCACCACGCGCTATAGACGGCAAACAGTCCCAGCTTTGCGAACACCTCCGCCCAAAAAGGGCCAAACTGGTTGACGTAATTGGTGTAGGGCTCTTGCTGTTTGAGCACCGTTCCAATGATGCTGGCGATACAAATGACGGCCAATAATGCGATGGCAAAACGCATCGCCGAGAGCAGCTCAACGCTACTTCTGACCAACCGCGATACGTTTCTTAGCCGAAGCCCGTGGGTAGAGACTGACACGGGTAGAGAGGGTGATTAGCGCAGGCCTGCAACGTAGTCGGCCAGCGCTTTGATCTCACGATCATTGAGCTTGGCCGCGACCTGGCTCATCAAGGCGTTGTTCTTGCGTGTGCCATCACGGAAACCTGTCAATTGCGTCGCCACATACTCGGCATGCTGCCCGGCCAAGCGTGGGTATTGGCTAGGAATGCCCGCGCCGCTAGGGCTGTGGCAGCCAGCGCAAGCGGGCACTTGGCGATCGGCAATACCGCCTTTGTAAATTTTTTCGCCCAATTTCACCAGCTCAGCATCTTTGGCAAAACCTGATTTTGGTTTTTGCGCAGCCGCCCAGTAGGCGATGTTTTTGATGTCCTCATCTGACAGACCTGCCGCCATACCACTCATGATCGGATTGGCTCGCTTGCCAGACTTAAATGCTTGCAGCTGAGCCATTAGGTATTCGGGGTGTTGGCCTGCCAGCTTCGCATTAGCGGGAATGGCGGAGTTGCCATCGGCGTTATGACAAGACGCGCAAACAGCTGCAAATTTGGCGGCACCTGCATTGACATCGGGTTTTGCTGCCTTGGCGGCCGCAGGCGCTGCAACTTTTGCAGGTTCTTCATTAGCCAAAGCCAATGCGGAAATGAGGGAGCTAGATAAGATCAAGGTAGCAAGTAACTTCATGGCGCAAATGGGGGTTGTGGTTCAAAATAAAAAGTACAGCTGCGCATTTTACAATGCCCCATGCTTGACACACCATCACAACCGACCGATCAGCAGATCATGGGCTGGCTCCATACAGCCAAGTTTTTAACAACCGCACCTCGATTGGAGTTTTTGCCCGCACACGATCTGCCCGAAATTGCTTTTGTCGGAAGGTCTAATGCCGGCAAGTCCACATGCATCAACACCCTCACGCAGCAGCACCGCCTCGCCTTTGCGTCCAAAACACCGGGGCGCACACAAAGCATCAACCTGTTTGCTCTGGGTAAACAAAAAATAAATGATGCCGTTTTTGCTGACTTGCCGGGCTATGGCTATGCTGCCGTCTCCAAGGTAGACAAGGCGCGCTGGCAAGCGGTGATGGCCAACTACTTGATCACCCGCGAGAACCTCAAAGCAGTCGTGCTGATGTGTGACCCGCGCCACGGCTTGACCGACTATGACGAAGCACTGCTGGAGATGCTGCGTCCACGGGTTGAGGCGGGACTGAAATTTTTGGTCATCCTTACCAAAAGCGACAAACTCAACAAAACAGAAGCGTCCAAAGCCCTCTCCATTGCCAAACTCAACGCAGGCGGCGGCGAGGTGCGTTTATTCTCCGCACTCAAAAAACAAGGTGTGGAGTCGGTGGGACGCCTGCTGTGGCAGTGGACGCATCCATCACCCAACGCGCCATCGGCGACTTAAAACGCGCACCTTGAAATATGGACAATCTGCGCCACATCATTTTTTTCATTCAGGCTCGCACACTATGGCATTAATTCCAGCAACCATCCTCACCGGCTTTTTAGGCTCAGGAAAAACGACGCTACTCAAGCGCGTCTTATCAGAAGCACACGGACAAAAAATCGCCGTGATTGAAAACGAATTTGGTGAAGAGAACATCGATAACGACATTCTCGTCACCAACACCAACGAGCAAATCATTCAAATGAGCAACGGCTGTGTGTGCTGCACGATCCGCGAAGACCTGCGTACCACGCTGACCGAGTTGGCCGAGAAAAAACGCAAGGGCGAGCTTGACTTTGATCGCGTCGTGATCGAAACCACAGGCCTTGCCGATCCGGGCCCCGTCGCGCAAACATTTTTTATGGATGACGTGATCGCCGAGAGCTATCTGCTGGACTCCGTTTTAACGCTGGTGGATGCCGTTCACGCAGCCGAGCAACTCAACACCCGCCAAGAAGCGCGCCGCCAAATCGGCTTTGCCGATCAGCTCTTCATCAGTAAATCTGAACTGGTAAGCCCCGCCAATTTAGCAGCGCTACAGCACCGCTTAACGCACATGAACCCGCGTGCAGCCCAGCGCCTCGTGCATTTTGGCGAAGTCCCCATCAGCCAAGTCTTCGATCAACATGGCTTTAATTTGAATGCCAAGCTAGACATCGATCCCGACTTTTTAAAGCCGGACGATCACCACCATCACCATCACGGTGAACACTGTGATCACCCCTCGCACCAACACAACCCCAAACACGGCGAGGCCGGACACGTCCATGACGAGCACTGCGGACACAATCATGAAGGCCAGCACTTACACCACCATCACACCGATGATGACGTGAAGAGCTTTGTATTTCGTGCCAACAAAGCGCTAGACCCCGCCAAACTAGAAGATTTTTTGGGTGCCATCGTTAACATCTACGGCCCCAAAATGCTGCGCTACAAAGGGGTTTTGAACATCAAGGGAACGGATCGCAAAGTCATCTTTCAAGGCGTACATCAACTCATGGGCAGCGACCTAGGGCCTGCATGGAACAAAGACGAAGTGCGCAACAGCAAGATGGTGTTCATCGGCATCGATTTACCCAAAGATATTTTGCTGCAAGGCCTAGAGAATTGCTACGCTTAAGGAAGGTCAACATGACAACACAAACACCACACATCGCACTGGTCACAGGTGCCACGCGCGGCATCGGCGCTGCTATTGCCGCCCGGTTGCAAGCCGATGGATTGACCGTGATTGGCACCGCAACGTCCGAAGATGGCGCAGCCAAAATCAGCGCCACGGGCATCATCGGCAAGGTACTCAACGTCACCGATGACGCGGCGTGCGATGTCTTAATGGACGAGATCGTCAAAACCTACGGCGGACTTCATGTGCTGGTTAACAACGCGGGGATTACGCGCGATATGCTGGCCATGCGTCTCAAAGACGACGACTGGGATGCCGTCATCAACACCAACTTGCGCTCGGTCTTTCGACTGGCGCGTGCGGCCATCAAACCCATGATGAAACAGCGCTTGGGGCGCATCATCAGCATCACCAGTGTGGTGGGCGCATCGGGCAACCCAGGCCAGGCCAATTACGCGGCTGCTAAAGCTGGCGTTGCCGGCATGACGCGGGCACTGGCTCGCGAGTTGGGCTCACGCAACATCACCGTGAACTGCGTGGCGCCCGGCTTCATCCAAACCGACATGACGGCAGGACTGGGCGACGAACAACAAAAAGCGCTCTTGGCGCAAATTCCGCTAGGGCACCTAGGCAAACCAGAGGACATCGCCGCCGCCGTGTCGTACTTAGCCAGCAGAGAAGCCGCTTATGTGACGGGGCAAGAGCTGCACGTCAATGGCGGGATGTTTATGGGGTGAGGCATTCGTTTTGCTGGCGCGGCTGGCGGGGATCGAACCCACGACCCTTGGCTTCGGAGGCCAATACTCTATCCACTGAGCTACAGCCGCGCATGAGTCAAAAACAACTGGGTGATTGTAGGGCTTGCTCTTATAATTAAAAGCTAAATTTTTCCCACCACCTAAGACCCAAGACTATGAGCGACATTCACAGCACCGAAGAACACACTGGCCCCATCAAAACGCCACAGCAACTGTTATTGGCCGTCATTTATTCATTTGTTGGCCCCGTATTTCTCATCATTGGTTTGGTTTATGTGGTGAGCACGCAGTTCAAACCTTTGGCTGGCGCGGTTGAGCCTGCCAAGTCCGTCGAACAGCGTATTGCTAAAGTAGGTGTTGTTGCCGTCAAAGATGCCAGCGCTCCTTTAAAGTCAGGCGAGGAAGTCTATAAAACGCAGTGCCTAGCCTGCCACGGCTCGGGCGCAGCAGGTGCGCCCAAGTATCAAGACAAAGCCGCATGGGGCGCTCGCATTGGCAAAGGATACGAAGCGCTGCTGTCTTCTGCACTCAAAGGCAAAGGCAATATGGGCGCACAAGGTGGTGGTGATTTTGACGATCTTGAAATTGGCCGCGCCGTGGTGTTGATGGCCAACGCCGGTGGTGCTAAGTTTCCCGTCCCTGATCGCGCAGCTGCTAAGTAAGCTGCCACACCCCACGCTCTAACGCATCGGCGACCATGTGCACATCTTGCGTGTGCACCAAACCAAGCCCCTTATCGGTCGTCAGGTAGACGCGCCCTGCCTTATCCAGAGAACAAGCCCGGTAGGTGGCGCGAAGTCCTGTGTGAGATTGAATGGAGAAGTCACCGGATAGCCGCCAGATGTAGGGCGTTGCCGCCAACTCCACATACACGCGCTGCGGCCCATTTTGAAAAAACCACTGTTCGCGGCCTTCTTGATCAAGCTCACACGCATAGTTGCGTCCAATAAACGCGATGAGTTTTTCGTGCGTCAAGCGTGAGCCTTTGGCAGCTTTGTCGCCACGTCGGCAAGCGTCACGAAAACTTCCTAGCGCTTGCACACGATCATCCCTCATGTACCAATCGCCGCGCTCATCAAGCCCGAGCCAACCGTAGCAATGCGGCACGTTTGGCCATTTCACCATGGCTTGCAAAACGATCTCATCCACGTCCACTCTCCATTGGTTGTGCGCCGCTTGCAAAAAACTCGGCCACAACGCGAGGCAAGGTTTGCAAGTGGCCGGGGAATTGTCGATGCGCGTTGGCCGCAAAACCAACATGCCCGCCGTGCTGAGGCTGCCAAAGTTTCACATGCCGACCCACCGCGCGTGCGTGGGGCAAAGAGCTGGCTGGAATGAATGGATCGTTTAGCGCGTTGATCACCAAAGCAGGAACCTGAATGTTGGCCAGATACGGCTTGGCGCTGGCTCGAGTCCAGTAATCTTCGGTATTTTTAAATCCGTGTACGGGTGCCGTGACCACGTTATCAAATTGATACAAGTCTGTACTTGTCAGCATTTTTTGTTTGTCAAAAAGGTCTGGATACTGTGCCAGTTTTTGCAAAGCACGCGGTTTCATCGTGCGCAAAAACATGGGGGTGTACACGTAACGGTTGAAGCCTTGACCCAGATG
>CAZAIW010000059.1:0-11361 GCA_964485285.1 uncultured Burkholderiaceae bacterium
CAGCATGTTTTTTAAAGCGTGGATCAGGTTTGCATAATTTTGCAAAGGCTCACCAATCCCCATCATCACCACGTTAGAGATCACTCGATCACTGGCAGCAGGGTCTTTGGCATGTCCACTTGCCGCTTGCTCCGCGCGCAACGTGTGCTCAACAAACCACAGCTGTCCAATGATTTCGGCACTCGTCAAGTTGCGACTGAAGCCTTGATGGCCTGTCGAACAAAACCGGCATCCAACCGCACAACCTGCTTGGCTAGAGATGCACAGCGTGGCGCGGTCATCTTCGGGGATATACACCGTTTCAATCGCATCCCCGTTACCCACATCAAACAGCCACTTGATCGTGCCGTCGCTTGAGGTATGGCGACTGAGCACTTGAAGCGATGCGACGTGCGCCTTGGTTTTTAATTTTTCCCGAAACGACTTGGCAATATCCGTCATCTCGTCAAAATGGGACACGCCGCGCTGATGCACCCAGCGATACAGTTGTGTCGCACGAAAACGCTTCTCGCCTAAACTTTCGCAAAAATCGGCCAAGCCATCGAGATCAAATTCCAGCAGGTTGGCCGAAGTCATAAAGTGTGAGTCTGTTAACGCTGATTAACGTGAGAACACGTTCATCGCAGGGAAGAAAAATGCGATCTCGACGGCAGCCGTTTCAGCTGCGTCCGAACCGTGTACCGCGTTGGCATCAATGCTGTCGGCAAAGTCTGCGCGAATGGTGCCTTTGTCAGCTTTTTTCGGATCGGTTGCGCCCATCAGGTCGCGATTTTTCAAGATAGCGCCCTCGCCTTCTAGGACTTGGATCATCACCGGCCCGGAAATCATGAAAGAGACCAAGTCGTTAAAGAAAGGACGCGCTTTGTGCACACCATAAAACTGCTCGGCTTCGCCGCGTGAGAGATGAGCCATTCTTGATGCCACGATTTTCAAGCCTGCCGCTTCAAAGCGAGCATAAATTTGACCGATCACGTTTTTAGCAACGGCGTCTGGTTTGATGATGGAGAGAGTGCGTTCAATAGCCATTTAAAGTCCTAGAAAAATAAAAAATATTGTTAGAAAAAACAACCCGTCAATTTTAGCGTGTGCGCCCCGAACCACCACGGTTGCCGCCTCGGTTGCCGCCGTTGCCGTTGCGGTTGCCACCCCCGCTACCGCCCCCGCCCTTGCCGCCGCGCCCACCGCCGCTGGGTGCCGCTCTTTGGCGCTGCAGGCTATCGGCACCGATATAACCAAAGCTGGTACGCATGGGGTCAGGCTGACCACCCGAGCCAGCACCGGCATTCGAGCCGCGCGAGGAAGTTGATCCTCCCCCATTGCCACGACCACGTCCGCGTGGATTGACAGCGCCTGTGCCAAAGGCCTGACGCTTAAAGTCCATCATTGTCCGCTCGGGGTTGATGCCGCTTGGCAAGCGATCGTTGTTGATTCCGTCACCATCTGGGTCGTTACTCATTCGGGTATTGGCATGGTTGTCGCTGCGCGGGGTATTGCCCTTGTAGCCACCACGATCAGCGTTATGGCGCTGCGGCTGGCGTCCACGGTTTTGGTTACCACCTCGTGCCGGACGCGCCAAGCGTGTGCGTCCGCCTTGTTCGCCCTGGCGCTTGGGTGCACCGCCTGTGGCGTTTTGCAAGGCCTTCACATCGGACTCATCCAGCTCCATCCAATAGCCACGTTTGAGTCCTTTGGGCAAGAGCATGGAGCCGTAGCGAATCCGAATCAGGCGGCTCACCGCATGTCCCAGCGACTCCACCATGCGGCGCACCTCGCGGTTGCGTCCCTCTGAAATCGTTACGCGGTACCAACAATTGGCACCTTCACCACCGCCGTCCTCAATCGAGCCGAACTGCGCCAAGCCATCGTCCAGCATCACACCATCGAGCAGCTTTTGCTTTTCTTCGTTGGACAGCGCGCCCAAGATACGCACGGCGTATTCGCGCTCCAAACCAAACCGGGGATGCGTCAAGCGATTGGCCAACTCGCCCGAGCTGGTAAACAACAGCAAGCCTTCGGTATTCAAATCTAAGCGCCCCACGGACTGCCATTTACCTTGGTATAGCTTGGGCAAGCGACGAAAGACGGTGGGGCGATTTTGTGGATCATCCCGGGTCACGACTTCACCAGCAGGCTTGTGATAGGCCAGCACACGCGCTGGTGGCGGCTCAATGCGCACTTTGATGGGTTTGCCGTTGACGGTAATTTGATCACCATAGCGGATGCGCATGCCGATATGTGCGGGCTCTTTGTTCACGGTGATGCGCCCCTCCACAATCATTTGCTCCATCTCAAGGCGCGAACCAAGCCCTGCTTGTGCCAGTATTTTGTGTAGTTTGGGGGACTCAACTTCAGGTGCCAGCACACGTTTGGCGAGCGCGTCGGTGGGCGCGGCCTCTTCGCTGGTTTGCGCTTCGTCAAAGCGTCCACTGACGATATCGTCAAGAGCAAAAACAGGCTTCAAAACAGGCGCTATAGCAGGCTCAGTAGCTGTTTTTTGTATGGCAGCACCGCTCAAAGCCTCATCAGGCGGCGCTTGCAGAGCATCGTCCTTTGCAAGGCTTATCTGGATTGGCTCAGCGGGTAGGTGGTCGTCTAATAATTCGTTATTCATGGTGCTTCAGTGGTGGCGGGTTGTTCAGGCAGGTGTTCGAGTAAATCGAGAGGCGGCATTTCGTTTTCATCGTCGGAGATAGGAAGCTGATCCAGCGAGGACAGTCCAAGGTCATCTAAAAATTGCCGTGTGGTTGCAAAGAGCGCAGGACGACCCACCGTTTCGCGGTGGCCAATGACTTCGATCCAACCGCGATCCTCTAACTGCTTGAGCGTCAGCGAGTTGACCGTCACGCCGCGAATGTCCTCGATGTCGCCACGGGTCACGGGTTGGCGGTAAGCCACGATGGCAAGCGTCTCGAGTGTCGCGCGGCTATAGCGCGGTGGTTTTTCTGGGTTGAGTCGATCTAAATAATGCTTGATGCTAGGCTTGCTTTGAAAGCGCCAACCGCCTGCCACGCAAACCAAATCAAGGCCGCGCAGCGTCCACTCGTGCTGCAACTGCTGCAAGAGGGTTTTGATCGAATCGGCGCTTAACGCTCCATCAAACAGTGGTATCAAATCGCGCACCTGTAGCGGCGCGGCCGCGCACAGCAAGGCGGCTTCTAAGATGCGTTTGGCTTCACTTGTGTTCATGTTTAAACTGATCTAACGCGGCCTGTACATCAGGCGGTGGTGAAGATAAAAACTCCATACTGGCACCCGTCATCGGGTGAATAAATGCCAATCGCTTGGCGTGTAAGGCTTGCCTCTCAAGACCTAACGCGGGTCGCCCGCCATACGTGCTATCAGCAACCAAGGGGTGCCCCAAATAGGCCATATGCACCCGAATCTGGTGCGTCCGCCCGGTGTGGAGTTTGCACTCCACTGCCGTGAAATCATCTAATTGGCTGAGGACATAAATGTCGGTACGGGCAGGCTTGGCATGATTGCTTGGTGCATCATAGGCCGCCATCTTGAGGCGATTTTTTGAATCGCGTCCAATGGACTGGGTCACGATTCTATCAGGCACGCCGCCGCCCTGAGCGCCGCCTTGCGCACTGTCCTCATCGATCCCACTGGCTTCACGCTGTGCGAAGCTGCGCCAAGCACCGTGCGCAATCGCGAGGTATTCACGCGAAACCTCGCGGCTCGCTATCAAAGCGGTGAGCGCGTCCATACACAGCCTCGTTTTGGCAACCACCATGAGACCGCTGGTATCTTTATCAAGACGGTGAACAATCCCCGCACGCGGCAGGTGCTTGGATTCTGGGTAACGGTGGAGCAAACCATTGAGCAGTGTGCCGCGCCAATTACCCGGCGCAGGATGAACGACCAAGCCAGCTGGCTTGTGAACAACAAGCAAATGGGCATCCTCAAATACCACGTCCACCACCACATCTTCTGGAACATACGCTTGACTTTGCTCAGTAGGCCGAAGCGTCACGCTAAGCACATCCCCCGTGCGCACACGCTTAGCCGATTTGGTAACAACCGCTCCATTGCAACTCACCGCGGACTGCTCCACCAACTGCTGCAAATAGCTGCGCGAGAACTCGCAAGCCACATAGGTCAGCACCACATCGAGGCGCAGATCGTCTTGCGCGTGTGCGACGGTATGCGTGCGTGTTTCGATCTCAACCGCAGTCCCATCGACTCCCTCGTCGTGCTCGCTGTCTATAATCAAATTCGTGTTTTTATCTAGCATTTTTTATTCAGGAACGCCTGTGCGCTCATCATTATTTTCTACGGCTATCCTTTTGCGCATCAGCCTTGTGGCAACGCTAACGCTATTGCAGGCTTGCTCTAATTTAGACGACACCACCAAAAACTGGTCTGTCGAAAAGCTTTACCAAGAAGCCAAAGACGAAGTGAGCAATGGCGGCTATGACAAAGCAGTCGGGTACTATGAAAAATTAGAAATCCGCGCCATTGGCACGCCACTGGGACAACAAGCCCAAGTAGAAAAGGCCTACGCGCAGTATAAGACCGGAGCACAAGCCGAAGCTTTGCTCACACTGGATCGCTTCATGCGGCTACATCCCGCCAGCCCCCTTATCGACTACGCCCTGTATTTGCGCGGCCTTGTCAACTTCAATGGTGATCTGGGGATTCTAGGAAGCATGACGGGGCAGCGACTGGATGACCGAGACCAAAAAGCCTCCAAAGAGGCCTACGCCACTTTCAAACAGCTCACCACTCGGTTTCCTCAGTCCAAGTACACACCAGATGCGCTGGCTCGCATGGCCTATATCCTGAACACACTGGCATCGTACGAACTGCACGTCGCGCGTTACTATGCCAACCGAGGTGCTTATTTGGCGGCAGCGAACCGGGCACAAACCGCCATCACCGACTATCCCAACTCGCCCGTGATTGAAGAGGCGCTCACCATCTTGATTCAGTCCTACGAGGCCTTGGGCAGCACCGAGTTGCGCGATGATGCGAAACGGGTGATGGCGAAGAATTTCCCGAACAACAAGTTAGGAAAGCCTTAATTTATCTCGCTTGGCAACCGGGCGGTGCATGCCACGCCACTGCGCAACCGCTTGGGCGATGGAGTCCAAGTCCTGCATCACCATCACGCCTTCAAACCGAGAGCGCCGTAGTGCAGACGCTTGACCACCCGCCCACAGAGCAACGCTCGACGGAAGTGCGCGGCGCAATTCGGTCAAGCTCTGCGCGACCATGCTCGGTTTAAGGTAGCTGCTAAAACTCAAAGCCACCACATCAACCTGATGTGCCCATGCCGCGCGAACAATATCGCTTTGCGGGGTTTGCGTCCCTAAAGAGAAACACCGGCAGCCTTGCAACGCCAACAAGCACTCCACCATCAGCAAACCCAGACCATGCGGTTCTTGCGCGATGGTTGTGAGTAGCACCGATGGTGAACCTGCCTGCTTTGCGTGGGGAATACCGCCAATAGCTTGGCGCAGTATGCGGCTGACACATTCGGTATACAGATGCTCCTCATGCAAGGCTAATGCACCGCGAGCCCAAGCCTCGCCCACCTGCGCGGTCAGCGGCGCAACCACACTCGTCACAAAGCCCGCTAAGCCTTGCGCCAACAAAGCCTTATGGAGCGCAGTCTTCAAGCCCCGAAGCCCCTTTGCTTGCAAACAAACAAGATAGTCCGTCATCGGCGCTTGCAAGCCGTCTGCACTAGCGCTTGTAAGGCATTCAGCTACTCGCACCTCTTGGCACAACCGCTCAAGCTGTTCTAAGGGCAAAGGCACAATGCGTCCGGGCCTGTGGCCTTGACTCATCAAACGCTGGATAAGGTGTAGCCTTTCCATCTGCGCTCTAGGGTAGACACGCTCGTTATGTGCATCGCGCTCGGGCATGGGAAAACCGTAGCGCCGCTCCCAAACGCGCAAAGTGTCTTTGCCAATACCCGTATCACGTTCGACAGCAGCAATAGAAAAGCTGAGGGAAGCGTCCATGTTTGCAACATTCATCCATGAGCCCATTTCATGTAGGGTTGAAAATTTCTTCTAGTTTGTCCTAGACAAAAAAGGTATATTACGTCATTACCGCTAAAACACACCTAGGAGCTACCCGTGTTGACACACTGTCTTTCATGCCATCCAGCGCAAGCAAGCTGTTTTTGCTTGCGCCATGGTTGAGCCCAAGGCCTCATCCATGAGCCCACGCATTGCCATTGTTGGTTCGGGCATCGCGGGGCTGTCAGCTGCGCACCACTTGCGTGGTCACGCGCAGGTCACACTGTTGGAGGCGGGGGATTATTTTGGCGGACATACCCACACGGTCGATGTCACGCTGCCCAGCCCGATCGGGCTGCAAAAGTTTGGCGTGGACACGGGATTTTTGGTTTACAACGAGCGCACCTACCCCGGGCTGATTGCGCTGTTCAAAACCTTGCAAGTCAACACCGTGGCCTCCGACATGTCGTTTTCTGTGCAAGTGCCCGCAGCCAAAGGCCAAGGCGCTTTGGAGTGGAACGGGGCGAGTTTGAACACCGTCTTTGCCCAGCGCAGCAACCTGCTGCGCCCACGCTTTTGGAAGATGCTGCGCGATGTGCTGCGCTTTAACCGCCTCGCCAGCGCACTGGCCGAGCGCAACCAAGACGCGGAGCTGGTGCAGCCGCTGAGCGCGTTTTTGCATGCGCATGGGTTTAGCGATGTGTTTCGCGACTGGTACTTGCTGCCCATGTTGGGCTGTATTTGGAGCTGTCCCACCGATCAAATGCTGGCTTTTCCGGTGGCCACCATGATTCGCTTTTGTCACAACCACGGGCTGATTCAAGTCAACAACCGCCCGCAGTGGTACACCGTCAAAGGCGGGGCGCGTCACTATGTGAAAAAGATCGTGGCGAGCATTGACGACAAGCGGCTGAACACGCCCGTCCTGCAAATACAGCGCGACAGCGCGGGCGTGTCCGTGCAAACGCCGTCGGGCACAGAGCGGTTTGACCACGTGATCTTGGCCACCCACGCCGATCTGTCGCTGGCGCTTCTGGCCCAGCCCACGCCGCAAGAGGCTGCGACATTGGGCGCGATACGTTTTCATGCCAACCGCGCCGTGCTGCACACCGACACCTCGGTGATGCCCAAGAGCCAACGCGCTTGGGCCGCTTGGAACTACGAGCGCGCACCGCAAGGCAGCACCGAAGCCGCTCGCGTGTGCTTGCACTACTGGCTCAACCAGTTGCAGCCCTTGCCGTTCACGCAAGATGTGTTTGTCTCGCTCAACCCCATCCACGAAATCGACCCCGCCCACGTGCTGGGCGCGTATGACTATGCCCACCCCGTGTTTGATTTGCCCGCGATTCAAGCGCAAGCCCAGATGCCCCAGCTCCAAGGCCAGCAGCGCACCTGGTTTGCTGGCGCGTGGATGGGCTATGGCTTTCACGAAGACGGCTTCAAAGCTGGGCGCGATGCCGCACAGAACTTATTGGCCACATCTGGCACGCTAGGCCGATGATGTCAGCAGCGCCAGTCACCCCCACAGCGCAAGCCATGATTGGCTTTGGTCAGGTGCGCCACACGCGGCTGCGCCCGCAGCACCACGCCTTTACCTACGCCACTTACTTTTTGATGCTGCCCCTGCGCACACTGCACCGCGTTGGAGAGGCTGTGTTGCCCATCAACCGTGCAGGCGTCATCAGCTTTCATGATGCCGACCATGGCGATGGCCGCAGCCCAGAGGCAGGCGGTGCGCTTGCGTGGTTAGATGAGTTGCTGCAACGCGAAGGCATTTTGGATGCCACGGGCGAGGTCTGGCTGCACTGCTACCCGCGTGTGCTGGGCTACGCCTTCAAGCCCGTGAGCTTTTGGTATTGCCATGCCGACGACGACCGTTTGCGTGCCATTGTGGTGGAGGTGAACAACACCTTTGGCGAGCGCCACTGCTATTTGCTGGCGCAGCCGCGCTACGGGGTGGCGCAACGCGCCAGCAAAGTGTTTCATGTGTCGCCGTTTTGCCAAGTGCTGGGCGACTACCGCTTTCACTTCATGCGCACAGCCGAGCGCACCGTGGCCCGCGTTGACCATGACGATGCGCAAGGCCCCTTGATCGAAACCAGCGTCAGTGGCGTGTTAGAACCCGTGACGCGCGCCGCCTTGCGCCGCGCCTTGTGGGGCTACCCTTTGATGAGCTTGATGGTGATGGCGCGCATCCACTGGCAGGCGTTCAAGCTGTGGCGCAAACGTGTGCCGTTTTTCTCCAAGCCCATCCCACCCAAAGATTTCGTCACCCGCTGATTTGCAGGAAAAAGCATCGCCATGTACACCACGACCTCGGCCCCCACGACTACCACCGCCGCTGCCTCAGCCCTCCCTGCCACTTCTCGCCCACCTTCGCGCACGCAGGCCGCCGCTGTGCAGCGCGTGACGGGGCTGCTCACGCGCTTGCAGCACGGCACCTTGCATGTGCAGTGGCCCGATGGGCATGTCACGGCATACGGGCAGGCCTCGTCTTCGGGGCTGAACGCGACGCTGCACTTGCACAACTGGAACCCACTGACACAGGCGCTCAAGAGCGGTGACATTGGGTTTGCCGAAAGCTTTATCGCGGGCGACTGGCGCACGGCCAATTTGTCAGACTTGCTCCAGCTCTTGCTGGCCAACCGCCGTGACATGGATGCGCTGATTTTTGGCAAGTGGTGGGGGCGCTTGTTCTACCGCCTGCGCCACTTGCTTCACCGCAACACACGCCGCAACAGCAAGAAAAACATCCACGCGCATTACGACCTGGGCAATGCGTTTTATGAGTTGTGGCTGGACCCCACCATGAACTACTCCTCGGCTTGGTTTGACAACGACCGATCCAAGCCCATGGCCGAGGCGCAGACCGCCAAAGTGCGCCGCGCCCTGCGCATGGTGGAGGCCAAAGCGGGCGACCGCATTTTGGAAATCGGCTGCGGCTGGGGCGCACTGGCTGAGCTAGGCGGCACCGAGTTTGGCGCGCACATGAGCGGCGTGACGCTCAGTCACGAGCAACTCGCGTTTGCCCACCAACGCATGCAAAACCTCGGGCTCACAAACACCAGCAAGCTGCGCTTGCAAGACTACCGCGACATCGACGACGGGCCTTATGACGCGATCTGCTCCATCGAAATGTTGGAAGCCGTGGGGCAAGAATATTGGCCCACCTATTTCGAGAGCGTGGCGCGTTTGCTCAAAGCGGGCGGCAAGGCTTGCATTCAAACCATCGTCATCGACGACGCGCTGTTTGAGCGCTATGTCAAGAGCACTGACTTCATTCAGCAGTACATCTTCCCCGGGGGCTGTCTGCCTTGTCCACGCGAATTTCGCGCGCACGCCGAACGCGCAGGCTTGAATGTGGTGGACGAGCTGACCTTTGGTCTTGACTACGCCGAGACCTTGCGCCGCTGGCGGCAGCAGTTCATGGCCGACAAAGCGCAGGTGTTGCAGCTCGGTTTTGACGAACGCTTTATCCGCATCTGGGAGTTCTACCTCGCTTACTGCGAGGCGGCGTTTGCGCAGCGCAGCACGGACGTGGTGCAGTACACCTTGCAAAAGCCATGCGTATGAAGCCCCTGAACCCACCCATCCCCGACTGGCAAGGCCGCAGCGTGTGGCTCATCGGTGCCTCCAGCGGCATTGGCTTGACCACCGCAGAGGCCTTGCACAGCGCAGGTGCGCAAGTCACCGTCTCGGCACGTAGCGCCGCCGCCTTGACGGCGTTTGTTGACGCACACGCGGGCGCTCAAGCCATCACGCTCGATGTCACCGACAGCGCCTCGGTCGCCCAAGCGGCAAACGCGGTCAAGGCCACGCACGGCCTTGATGTGGTGGTGTACTGCGCGGGACACTACCAAGCCATGCGTGCCAGCGACTACGACGTAGGCGAGATGCTGCGTCACCAAGACATCAACTACAACGGCGCACTGCGCATGCTCGGTGCTGTGTTACCCACGTTGTTGGCGCAGCAAAAGGGGCACATCAGTTTCATTTCCAGCGTGGCAGGATTTCGCGGTTTGCCAAAGAGCTTGGCCTACGGCCCGACCAAAGCGGCGTTGATCAACTTGGCCGAGGCCTTGTATTACGACGTGGCGGCGCATGGTCTAGGCGTGAGCGTGATCACGCCGGGCTTTGTAGCGACACCGCTGACCGCGCACAACGACTTCGCCATGCCCGCCCTCCTCAGCCCCGCGCAAGCCGCCCAAGCCATGCTGCGCGGCTGGGCGCGGGGGGCGTTTCAAATCGATTTCCCCAAGCGCTTTACCTGGTGGCTCAAGGTGCTGCGCCTGCTGCCGTTTCGGCTGTACATCGCCTTGGTGCGCCGCGCCACGGGTTTATAAAGTAGCACGATGTCTGATCAATCCCTCAAACCAAGCACCGACACACCCGAAGCGGCACTTGCCCGCGTGGTGCAGTTCTTTGAACACTTGCAGCCGTCCGATGTGACGCGCATGGCGGACATCTACACCGCCGATGCACGCTTCAAAGACCCCTTCAACGAGGTGCAAGGCTTAGACGCGATTGCGCACATCTTTGCCCACATGTTTGAGACGCTGCACGCGCCGCGCTTTGTCATCACCCAGCAGGTGCAGCAAGGCGCGCAGTGCTTTGTAACGTGGGATTTTGTGTTCGCCCTGCGCCGCGCAGCGGCGGGCGCTGGCTACACCATACGCGGCGCAAGCCACCTTGTGCTGCGTGAAGAAAACGGCATCTGGCGCGTCGCCGCGCATCGCGATTATTGGGATGCCGCCGAGGAGCTGTATGAAAAACTGCCTGTGCTGGGGGGGGTGATGCGGTGGTTGAAGCGGCGCATGAGCAGCGCATGAGCAGCACAGGAGCACTAAGCAAGCGGTCAGTGCGTCGCACGCAAAAGCGCTAACCACTGCTGCCACGCATCTTTGGTGCGCAAAATCGGCATGGTGGGCAATGCGGCAATCAACCTGCGCCCGTACCCCATCTGCACCAGCCTAGGGTCGCACACCACCAACACGCCAACATCGCCCTCGCTACGGATCAATCGCCCCGTGCCCTGCTTGAGACTAATCGCCGCCTCGGGCACAGAGTAATCGTTAAAGCTGCTGCGCCCTTGTGCTTCCATCCGTTTACTTCGGGCTTCAACCAGTGGATCGCTTGGCGGTGGAAACGGCAGCTTGTCAATGATCACGCATTGCAGCGCGTCGCCCGCAATATCCACGCCTTCCCAAAACGAGCTGGAAGCCACCAGCACCGATGCCTCCCCCTGCATCCGAAAACGCTCGATCAATTCGCGTTTCGATTGTTGCCCTTGCACCAACACGTTGATCGAGCTATCCGCCAAGTCGTGCGTGAGCCGCTCGCCAATTTGTCGCAGCGCACGCAGTGTTGTGGTGAGCACCAAGGTTCGCCC
>CAZAIW010000060.1:0-11343 GCA_964485285.1 uncultured Burkholderiaceae bacterium
CGCATGAGCGACGTGCGCCGGCGCACCAACCGCCTGCCGCTGGGTTCTGCCGCCTTGGCGGGTACCACCTACCCGCTGGACCGCGAACGCGTGGCCCGCACCCTCGGCATGGTCGACGAACAAGGCCACGCGCAGGTCTGCCAAAACAGCCTGGACGGTGTGAGCGACCGCGACTTCGCCATCGAATTCACCGCCGCCGCCAGCCTGTGCATGGTGCACATCAGCCGGTTCAGTGAAGAATTGATTTTGTGGATGAGCCAGAACTTCGGTTTTGTGCGCATTGCCGACCGTTTCACCACCGGCTCGTCCATCATGCCGCAGAAAAAAAACCCCGATGTGCCCGAACTGGCACGCGGCAAAACCGGACGTGTGGTGGGGCACCTGATGGGACTGCTCACCTTGATGAAGGGACAACCGCTCGCCTACAACAAAGACAACCAAGAAGACAAAGAACCGCTCTTTGACACCGTGGATACCCTCAAAGAAACCCTGCGCATCTTCGCCGACATGCTGGGTTCGATCACCGTCAAGCCAGATGCCATGGAGCGCGCCGCCCGTAGAGGCTACGCCACCGCAACCGATCTTGCCGACTACATGGCCAAGCGCGGACTCCCCTTTCGCGATGCGCACGAAACGGTCGCCAAAGCCGTCAAGTATGCGATTCATGCAGGCGTCGATTTGTCTGAGCTACCGCTGGCGGTGCTGCAATCATTTCATCCCGATATAGAAGCCGATGTGTTTGAAGTCCTCAGTCTGCGCGGCTCACTAGAGGCACGAAACACGCTAGGCGGCACAGCGCCCGCGCAAGTTATGCAGCAAATTGCGCGGCATAAGCGTCGACTGAAAATAACCTAAGCGCTTAGGTTAAAATCTCCATGCCCACCGTTTTTCGTGTTGCTGGAATCCGTTTTATCGTTTGGCCGAACGATCACAACCCACCGCACGCGCACGCCGTTGGTGCGAACTGGAGCTTAAAAATTGCGATTGGCGATTGCGAAAGCATCAAACCGTGGCTTTTGGATGTGGAAGGAAGACCAAAGCTAAGAGACATAGCGGTAGCGCTTCGGGCTGTGAAATTAAATTGCACTTTGTTAGCTCATACATGGAGAGAATTACATGGCTAAGTTGGACATCGTTGAAAACGAAGATTGGATTGCAGAAGAAATCGCCAAGAACTACGATAAGGCAAAAGCTCGGGGTGATGCCTACTTAGCACGTCATCCCAGAGCACTCAAGGCTTGGTATCACGAAGATACCGGGCGTATGTACATCGGTTTGAATAATGGGGTGGACTTCTCTTTTCCTACCGAGCTTGCTCAAGGACTGAAGGGAGCAAGTGCTACCGCGCTCAGTCAAGTCGAATTACTCCCTTTCGGTACAGGTTTGCATTGGCCTTTGCTCGATGCAGACCTGAGCGTGGCGGGTTTACTGGCTGGCGTTTTTGGCTCTCAAGCTTGGATGAAAGAGATTGCCAGCAAGGGCGGAAAATCCACCAGCAAAGCCAAATCTGCGGCATCCCGCGCTAATGGACTTAAGGGCGGACGCCCCAAAAAAACAGCTGCTTAAATTCAAAAAAATCAAAAGGAAAGTCTATGTTCTTCATCCCTCCCCTGTCCAAGATCACATCCATTGCAGACCTGCGCGCCGTACATCAAGCGCGCACACCGCGCATGTTCTACGACTACGCCGACTCTGGCTCCTATACCGAAGGCACCTACCGATCAAACGAGGAAGATTTCAAGAAAATTAAATTTCGCCAGCGCATCGCCATCAACATGGAAGGTCGCACCACCGCCAGCGTCATGCTGGGTGAGCAGGTGGCGATGCCCGTGGCCATTGCCCCCGTGGGTCTCACGGGCATGCAGTGCGCGGACGGCGAGATCAAAGCCGCACGCGCCGCCAAAGCTTTTGGCATCCCGTTTACGCTGTCCACCATGAGCATCTGCTCGATTGAAGATGTGGCCAAAGGCACAGACGGACATCCGTTTTGGTTTCAGCTCTACATGATGCGTGACCGTGAATTTATGAAGCGCTTAATGGATCGTGCCAAGGCAGCAGGATGCTCGGCGCTGGTGCTCACGCTTGATCTGCAAATTTTGGGGCAACGCCATAAAGACATCAAAAACGACATGACGGCTCCGCCCCGTTTAACGCTAAAGAACATCATCAACATCATGGGCAAACCCGCTTGGGCAATGGGCATGCTAGGGACGAAGCACCGTCAATTTGGCAACATCGTCGGTCACGTCTCGGGCGTAGCCGATATGAGCTCCCTCGGTAGCTGGACTGCCAGCCAGTTCGATCCCACGCTCAACTGGCAAGATGTGGAGTGGGTCAAAAACTACTGGGGCGGCAAGCTCATCTTAAAAGGCATTCAAGACCCCGAAGACGCACGCCTTGCCGTGCAGTCGGGTGCTGATGCACTCATCGTCTCCAACCACGGTGGACGGCAGTTGGATGGTGCCGTCTCCAGCATCTCAGCGCTGCCAGCCGTTGTGCAAGCCGTCAGCGATTCGGGCGGCGCGGCTGCTGGCATTGAAGTCCATATGGACGGCGGCATCCGTAGCGGACAAGATGTTTTAAAAGCCCTAGCGCTTGGCGCAAAGGCTGTCTACATTGGCCGCGCGATGGTGCACGGACTGGGCGCTTACGGCGAGGCGGGCGTGACCAAGGCGCTGTCTATCATCCAAAAAGAGCTAGAGACCACCGCAGCGCTGTGCGGTGTCACAAAAATGGATCAGGTGAGCCGTGGGGTTTTGCAGCCCGGGACGTTTTGAGTCACCGCATCAGAGCGATTAAGTGTGCTCAAACGGATTAACGAGCGAGCAATTAAAAAACTCAAAATCGCGCACGTTGCCGGTCACAACGGTCAGGCCAAAAGACCGTGCCGTTGCGGCAATCATGGCATCAGCCATCCGAGTACTGGACTGACGATGCATCAATTTTGCCCATAGTCTGAAGGCATCAGCGTTCATGGCGAGAACCTCATAACTGGCTACCAGCTTGCCTAGCCACGCTTCAATTTGCAAAGCCTTCGGTGCATCTTGTTCACGGGTCAACTCAATCCCCATTTGAATCTCGCCAATACTGACCGCACTGATGTACAGCCGCTCATGCCGATGAGCCTCTAGCCACGCCAGCACCGCACCATGCGGCTTTGGTTTGCGCAACTCGGAGATGACATTGGTATCGATTAAATACACGGGATGGCTCGCAGGCAACTCACACCCAATCGGAACTCAAGCCATATCCACAGGACGCCAGTTCCAGTCGGCACGTCTAGGCAGCAGCATATCAAAACGCGCTTCGTCACTGCTGAGTAATTCATAAAGGCTGGGTTTGGCACCTTGCGATAAACGCACCCACTCCGCTACAGGCACCAGCACCGCCATTTCTTGTCCGCGCCGTGTCACCATTTGTGCACCGCTGGACACGCACTGATCTAACATTTCGCTAAACCGCGCTTTTGCATCTTGTACAGGCCATGTATTCATGGTTCACTCCTCACTTGATCTGACTAGTTAACTGACTATTTTAGAATGTACCACATGCTAAGACGAATCGCTCACCTCGACATGGACGCTTTCTATGCGTCGGTAGAGCTGCTGCGCTACCCGCAGCTCAAGGGCTTGCCTGTGGTCATTGGTGGCGGGCGGCGGCGCGAGGACAACACCATGCTCGCAGCCCTTGCTGGACGCGGCCTGCACGAGCTGCGGCTTGAAGAGTTCCCGCGCCTCAAAGACTACACGGGACGCGGCGTTATTACCACCGCCACCTATGCAGCTCGCACGTTTGGTGTGGGCTCGGCCATGGGGCTGATGAAAGCTGCCAAACTGTGCCCAGATGCCATCTTGTTGCCCGTTGATTTTGATGAATACCGCCGATACTCGCGCGCGTTCAAAGCGGTCATTCAAGAGCTTTGCCCGGTGATGGAAGATCGCGGCGTGGACGAGGTCTATATCGACTTCACCGGTGTGATTGGCGGACAAGTCGAGGGGGGACGCGCACTGGCTCAGCAACTCCAGCGAGCCATCTTGGATACAACCGGACTGACCTGCTCGGTGGGGGTTGCGCCCAACAAGCTACTGGCCAAAATGGCCAGCGAGTTCAATAAACCCAATGGTGTTTCCGTTATTTTTGAAGATGATTTGCAAAGCAAAATTTGGCCTCTGCCTGTACGCAAAATCAATGGCATTGGCCCCAAATCCGAAGCCAAACTCACGCAGCTTGGCATCAAAACCATTGGGCAACTAGCGGCAAGAAACGAAGCCACGCTGATCGAACACTTCGGCAAAGCCACCGGAAGCTGGATGAGCCGCGCAGCTTGGGGCATCGATGAGCGCGAGCTCGAGACTCGCAGCGAGCCCGTGACCATCAGCCGAGAAACCACCTTTGAACGTGACCTCCATGCGGTGCGCGACAAGGCCGAGCTGGGTGCCATCTTCACCCGGCTGTGCGAGCGGCTAGCCGATGACCTCCAGCGCAAAGGTTACAAGGGCAAAACCATAGGCGTGAAAGTGAAATACGAAGACTTTAAAACCGCCACGCGCGATCACACGGTGGATGTCGCCATTGACAACGCCAAAGAGCTGCGCGCCGCTGCGGGTATGGCTTTGAAGCGCATGCCACTGGACAAACGTATCCGCCTACTGGGCGTGCGGGTGGGGCATTTATCACCTGCATCCAGCAATTAAAACTTCGACCGACTGAGTTCCTAAAAACGGGTAGCGATTAACTAGCGGTTAGAATAACAACACGGACTGGGGATTCTCGGTCGGCATCTGGCCTCGGCGATTGCTGAGGCCTTTTGTTTTTCTGAACATTACGGAAAACACTTTAATCCCCAACCCGAAGTCTTGCCACCCATGTTTATCAATTTTGATTTGATGATCTCAAACGCACGATTTGATTGATCAGGCTTCAGCACTGACATACCGACAGGTCTAGCCATCAAATCAGCAAGCTGTAATCCAGCAGCGTTAGATTTTTTATCGGCAAATACCACCTCCAATTGAACTGCCGAATTCGTAAATGGCGCTTTATCGCATATCCGCCTGAATTCAAGCTCTAGGTCATCGTCTTCATTTTTGCCCCGACATTCCACAATCACATGTGTTGTGCCATTAGCTGCACTCTTACCTAAAAATCCGAATAATCGCTCTAGGCCAAATTGCAAGCTCAAGTGATATGGATTTGCAGGCGTTTTGTACTTCGCCTGATGCTTCGCTTTATCAATCACAACACAGCACAATTGCACAGGCAGATCGACCATCAAGCTAGAAAACTCATCCAGAAAATTTTGTTTGATTGCCGGTGTTTTTAAAAAGCCAAACACACCTAAATCTTTACGAATTTCACGCTCATGAAGGATCACCTGATCGTGCCCAAAATGCTTTAACTTAAAGGCACTAACCGCTGGACAAACGATATTGATGTAATCGCTTTTTTTAATGACTAAGAATGCCAGCACAAACAACGGGTATTGCGGATCGATATTACCCCCCATGCTTGGAGAGCCGCTCTCATCTACAAATACAAGATAGTCGCTAAATTGAGCTGTCATATCATCTTTTTTCACGCTTGCGTATCAATAATTTTTAGCTTGACTCAGCTCCTCAAACACCCGCGCATAAAACGCATGGCGCGAAGGGCTGATGGCGGTATCCACGGGTGCATCGGACACGTTGGCAAGCACCGCGCAACTGGGTTCGTGTAGATGCGTGCAGTTGTAAAAGCGGCACTGCCCGTCGTACTGCGCGAAGTCAGGCATCAGTTTTGCCAATTGCATTTTGTCCACGTGATGCAAGCCAAACTCTTGAAAGCCCGGTGAGTCAATGATGGCGCTTTGTTGGTGCCCGCCCACCTCGGCACCAAGCCAAAACCAGCTGGTCGTTGTGGTGGTGTGTTTGCCTGAGTTAAGCGCTGTTGAAATCTCGCGCGTATCCAACTTGGCATCGGGTAGCAAGAGGTTGATCAAGGAGCTTTTCCCCACGCCCGAAGCGCCCATCACAAAGGTGGTTTTCCCGCTTAGTTTTCCCATCAGTAGCCTGTAGGCCTTATCCTGATTGGCTTGCAGGGCATTGCCTTGGGAAGCCTTGTCCTGATTGGCCTGCAAGCCATGTCCGGGCTTAACGGTCACTCCAAGCACCTCGTAACCCATGCGCTGATAGGGTGCTAGGCGCTGCAAAGCCTCGTTAAAAAGCGGCGTTAAATCGGCCTTATTGAGCACGATGATGGGCTTGATGTGGGCGGCTTCGCAAGAGATTAAGGCGCGTGCCAGTTGGCTCTCGGAGAACACCGGCTCGGCCCCCACCACGTACAAAACTTGATCCAAATTGGCGGCAAATTGCTTGCTGCGAACATCGTCTTGGCGATAGAGCAAGTTGCGCCTTTGCTCAATTTTCTCGATTGTCCCTTCGTCCCGACTGGCTTGCCATTGCACCCGGTCACCCACCACACATTGATTTTTTTTACCTCGTGCATGGCAAATTACGCGCTCGCCACTGGGCGTTTCAACCACCACGTGATGCCCATGCAGCCCCACCACCAAGCCGGATTGCATCATCTGAGTGCCCGGCTACGGTTCAGCACAAGAGGCTGGTCTTCGCTCATGCCGTCAACCTAGCCAGGCGCTCACTCGCCGGTGGGTGTGAGGCATAAAAGCTCATATAAAGCGGGTCGGGCGTGAGCGTAGAAGCGTTGTCCTCATACAGCGTGAGCAGTGCTGAGGCAAGCGCCGCACCGCTGCTGTTTTGGACGGCATAGCGGTCAGCTTGAAACTCGTCTTGCCGCGAGAAATATGAAAACACGGGCGTGATAAAAAACATGAATGCTGGCACGGCCAACATAAACAATAGGAGTGCCAGCGCGTTGTTGTTGCCCAGCAAAGCGGGCTGCACCCCCAGCCCCGTATAAAACCATGTCTGCGTGGTCAACCAACCCAGCAACGCAAAGCCAGCAAACGACACGACAAACTGCATCAGCATGCGCTTGATGATGTGTTTGTGGTGCGCGTGCCCCAACTCGTGTGCCAGCACGGCTTCCATTTCATCAGCATTGATTTGACGCAGCAGCGTGTCGTAAAACACCACGCGCTTGGTCTTACCAAAGCCCATAAAAAAAGCGTTGGAGTGTGCCGAGCGCTTGCTGCCATCCATAACAAAAAATCCGCTGGCCTGAAACCCGCAGCGCTGCATCAGTGCCGTCACGCGCTCTTTCAACTCAGCATCTTCTAAGGGCGTAAATTGGTTGAACAGCGGCATGATGACCGTCGGTGCAATCCACATCATGAAGAGGCTAAACAGAGTCAGCGCACACCAAGCCCACAGCCACCACAGCTGCCCCGCAGCGCTCATCAAATAAAGCACCAGCGCGATCAAGGGCAAACCAATCACAGCGCCCAGCAACAATCCTTTGACGAGATCGGCCAGCCATGTTTTCCAAGTGGTTTTGTTAAAGCCAAATCGTGCTTCAAGCACAAAGGTTTGATACAGCGAAAGCGGCAGATCGATAACGCCACTGATCAGCGTAAAGATCACCAGCAGCGCCATTTGTTGCCAAAAACTAGAACCCAGCCACTCCAGCGTGGCGTGGTTGAGTAACGCCAGTCCACCCAGCAGCGTCCACCCCACAAGGACGATGCAGCCTAGCACGTCCTCCCAAAACCCAAGTCGCGCTTTAGCCAAGGTGTAGCTCGCCGCTTTTTCGTGGGCGCTTTGCGAGACCTTATGCGCAAAGGCCTCTGGCACCGCGCCTCGGTGCGCCGCAACGTGTTTCACTTGCCGAAGCAGCAGCGCAGATCGAACGAAAAAACCGCCCAGCACAGCGATGGAAAAGATAAGGCTCAAGAGAAAGGAGGTCGTCATAACCCCCGATTATCCGTTGCTGGCTAGAACCCTTCGGCTGGCCGCCAAGCACTGCTGAGCCCATGCCAGAGGTGTCATCTGCGCCATGCGTGCCATGTGAACGATCTCCACACTGACGGGAACGGTAAAAGGCAGCAGCGCCCATAGAGCCACTAGATCAATATCGCCCTCGCCCGGCAATAAACGCTCGCACCTTGCGGTGTGAATCATCTGCTCTGTGCTGTAGTGCGTACCGCTTGGCGCATCGCACATTTGCGCGTAGTGCAAAAGAGCCGCTGGAATCACCGCCACATCCGCCAGCGTGGTGTGGGATCGAGCTACATGCAAGCTATCGACCAAGATGCCCGCATTCGCAGGATGTCCTGCTTGCTTGACGAGGCGCATGGCATCTTGCGCGGTTTTTACCGCCGTCCATGGCATGAACTCGACATCGGCCGTCATGCCAAAGGGCTGCACCGATTCGCACAGCGCGGCGTAGTGGTCAGCAAGCCGCTGCTCATCACTGTCATCCGCCGCCACCAACACAGCGCGCGCGCCCAGCGCAGCGCCGGCTTCAAATAGTGGCAGATAGACCGCTGGATCAAATAGCTCGCCGATGCGCACAATTTCAATGTCAAAAACACCCACGCCGGTGTCTTGTTGCGCGGCGCGTGTCTCGCGCAGAACATCGGGTCTATCGATCACGTATTGCTGCGGTGCTCCAGCACTGTTGGGCCACAGCCGCAGGCCAACAAAGTCGTAGCCTGCTTGGGCCGCCACGCGAATCATCTGCGGCGGTGTCAAGGTGTAGGCGCTGAGGTACGCCAATGAAAAGCTGCGTGTCATCGTTGCATCGCCGCTTATTTCAAAGGCGATACAGCCGTTGGTAATGCAATGGTGGAGACCATGTCGGTGGTCAAAAACGCAGGGCCGCCCTTGGGAGGCCAAATGCCTTGCGCGACCGCATCGGCACGCGCCAAGCTGCGGGCGTTCAAGCTGGGGTATGTCCAGATATTGGTAAAGCGCAAGGGACCATCCAGCGCTACCATGGCGACGAGGCAGGGGGAAATTTTGTCGCGCAGCGGTACAAACTCTTGCCACAAGTCCATGGTGGGCTGCACGCCACCGGGCTTGATGCCGTAGGTGCGTATTTCGTACACCGGCCCCACAACCTTGGACTCAGCGCTGGGACGAATGGGCTTCATCCAAGGGAACGCACGGTAGCTGTGCTGCTCAAGACTCACATAAAAGTCCGCGCAACCAAAAGGGCTGAAGCTGTTCTGTGTGCGTTCGCGCTCGGCCAGCAAGTCAACCAGCGTCTCAAAGCCGCGCAGCACGATCATTTGATTGAGTACGCCAATGTCGCTGAACCAGCACCCCAGCAACTCACCCTTCGCCTCGGGGTTGTTTGCAAAAGTTTGGACGTTGGTGGATGCCTGCGCAGCCGTACCAAAGGGCAAGGTCATGGTGGCTAGTTCGTAAAACATAAAAGCTCCTAATAGTGTTCTGATGGTGTTAGGGGTTGGGCATGACTTGCTGCGCGAGGTGATGGGCTGCGATGTACCCAAAGGTCATGGCCGGCCCCAGCGTGATGCCTCCGCTGGGGTAATGCCCTTGCATGACGCTGGCCATATCGTTGCCCACCGCATAGAGTCCGGCGATCGGTTGCCCGCCCGCACCCAGTACCTGCGCGTGCACGTTCGTTGCCAAGCCCGCAAACGTGCCCAGACTCCCGGCGACCACGCGAACGGCATAAAACGGCGCGTGCGCTATCGCAGCCATGCAAGGATTTTTGAATTCGGGCACAAAGCCCGCAGCCGCAGCGTCCTCACATTTGCTTTTGACTTTGACCTGGGCACTCTCGCCTTGCATTTTGTTGTAAGGTGTCTCGCCTCGGCCAAATAAGATGTCTTTGCCCTGCGCGGCTTGCCAGTTATGGCTTTGCACGGTTTGCACCAAGGCTGCAACATCGATGCCGCATCTGATCGCCAGCCCCTCTAGCGTGCGTGCGCGTTTTAAGTAGCCATTTTTCATCATGCCAAACAGTGGCATCGGGAAGGGCTTGACCGCACCCAGTCCGTAGCGGCGGATGAAACGGTGGTCAGCGATCAACCACGCCTCGGGCAGCTCACCTAGCGGCGTTGCAGCGATCAGTCCGCGCATAAAGTCGTAGTAGGAGTCATCCTCGTTGGTAAAACGAACACCGCGCTTGGTCACGGCGATCAAGCCGGGCTTGCCACGCTCTAGTAAATGCGGAAAGTGAACGTATGAGCCATCGCTCTGCGGCACAAGTGACACGGGCGCCAGGGCAGCGGCCTCTTGAAAGCCTTGCTGGATAAAGCCTCCAGCCGACTCACCCAGCCTGATCCCATCCCCGGTATTACCACGCGGCGCGGCTGACCAATGCTCCAACCCTGTGGGCGCATGCGGCAACAACGCTTGAATGCGCTGCGCATCATGCGGAAAACCTCCCGTCGCCAAGACCACCCCGCACCGCGCTTGAATGGTTTGCTCGCCTGTCGCGGTTTGAATCACAGCCCCCACAAGCTTTTGATGTGTCTCATCCATGAGCAATCGCTTGGCGGGGCTATTCACCCGAATCTGAACCCCTGCCTCTAAAGCTGATACAGCCAAACCTGCGGCTAATGCGTTCCCGTTGACAAGGCGCATGCTGCGACCAAACAGCAGAAGGTCACGCCCATGCGCCAGCACCCGCTTGGTGACATACCACAACGAGGCGAGCGAGCGAGTGGCATTCATAAAGTGTTTCAACTCCGCACCCGATGCAATCCCCATGCCCCACAAGGTGGTCTCGGGCAAAGGTGATCGGAGTGCCTTGAGCGCCTTGAACTGCCCGGCACACGCCTCTAGTCGCCAAGCATCAAACGGAGCCGCACAAACCGATCGACCACCGCGTGCCGCGTACCGTGCGTTGCCGTGAAAATCGGGGACTGCATTGCCATCGACAAATTTCAGCGCAGTGGCGGAGCGAAAAAATTCAACCATGCGCGGCCCCTGCTCTAAAAAAGCGCGCGCCTTGGCTTCATCGAATCGATCCCCTAGCTCTTGCTTCAGGTAGAGCAGTGGAGCGGTGAGGGTTTCGTGAATGCCTGCGGCCACGGCTAGGGGATTGCGCGGTATCCAAAGCCAACCGCCCGACCAAGCCGTGGTGCCGCCGTAGTGCGCTTCTTTTTCCACCACCAGCACCGTGAGTCCTAGGTGCGCAGCCACCACAGCCGTCGATAAACCACCCGCGCCCGCGCCAATCACGAGCACATCCACCTGCGCCGTATCTCGTTGTTGCGGATGAATCATGTCCCTGCGCCTTTAGCGCTCAGCTTATTAAAGAATGGAGAAGCACGGCTCGCTGCGGCTAGCTGATCGGCGGTGGACAGCAAGGGAGTTGACAGCTCGCGCATTTTGGCCTCGGTCAATCGCACCGAAGGGCCTGCAATGGTGATCACGCCAAGCGCCGCCTGCCCTTTGAGCTGCACAGGAG
>CAZAIW010000061.1:0-368 GCA_964485285.1 uncultured Burkholderiaceae bacterium
GTCATGCCCACCACGACCCCTAGCGTGAAGGTCGATGCCGTGCGGGCACTGGGCGGTGAGGTGGTGCTACACGGCGAGAGTTATTCGGACGCTTCTTTGTACGCGCACAAGCTGCAAGTGCAAAAGGGGCTGACGTTTATTCACCCGTTTGATGACCCCGATGTGATCGCTGGGCAAGGCACGATTGGCCTTGAAATACTGCGGCAGATGCAGTCATCGCCCTCCAAAAAACTGGATGCAGTGTTTGTGGCGATTGGTGGTGGTGGCTTGATCTCGGGGGTGGCCAATTGCATTAAAGCGATTGACCCCAGCATCCGCGTGATTGGCGTGCAGATGAACGACTCGGACGCGATGATGCAGTCGGTGCA
>CAZAIW010000061.1:378-11202 GCA_964485285.1 uncultured Burkholderiaceae bacterium
CTGCCCGATGTGGGATTGTTCTCCGATGGAACGGCGGTAAAGCTGGTCGGCGAGGAAACCTTCCGCGTGACCAGCAGCGGCTTGGTCGATGCGTTCATGACGGTGGATACCGATGCGGTGTGCGCCGCAATCAAAGACATCTATGTGGACACGCGCTCCATTGTTGAGCCTGCTGGTGCGCTGGCGGTGGCGGCCATCAAGCAATATGCCCAATTGCGCAAAACCAAACGTGGCAAGGCTGTCGGGGCGGGCGAGACCTACGCTGCCATTTTGTGTGGTGCCAATATGAACTTTGACCGACTGCGCTTTGTGGCTGAGCGTGCCGATGTGGGCGAGCACAAAGAAGCGCTGTTTGCCGTGACTATCCCCGAAGAGCGCGGCAGCTTTCGGCGCTTTTGTGCACTCATTGGCCAAGGGCGCAGCGTGACCGAGTTCAACTACCGCATGAGTGATGCCAAAGCCGCGCATGTGTTTGTGGGTCTATCCACCAGCGAGGCGGATGAATCAAAAAAGATGGCCAAAGCTTTATCGAGCGAAGGCTTCAAGGCGATTGACCTGACCCACGACGAGCTAGCCAAAGAACACATACGGCACATGGTGGGCGGCGCGTCAAGTTTGGCGGTCGATGAGCGCATCCTGCGCTTCACCTTCCCCGAGCGTCCCGGAGCGCTGATGAAATTTTTGTCCGCCATGCAACCCAGCTGGAACATCAGCTTGTTCCACTACCGCAACCAAGGCGCGGACTATGGGCGGATTTTGGTGGGCGTGCAAGTTCCCGCGAAAGAGGGCGCGGCCTTCAACGCCTTTCTTAAAAAACTGGGCTACCCCTATGTGGAGGAAACCAGCAATCCGGCGTATCGCCTGTTCTTGCAAAGCTAGCCACTCTTGGCACAACCCGCTGGCCATCCGCGAACCCGAAAGAGCGGGTGCTTGATGGCGTGCGCGAGGGGCGTTACTTTTGTAGCGGCAACTCTAGGGTGAAGGCTTCGCTGCCATTTGTACCTATCGATACGCTGCGCGCCTTGACGGACGTGACTTCTAGGCCGTCCTCGATGGAAGAGCCCACCCGGTAAGGCTTGGCGGGCTTGCCATCAACGGAAATAAGGGCTGCGCCGTGCGCAGTACCAACCGCTAAGACACCTTGCAATTGCAAACGTGCTTGCAAAGCGGCGAGCAGTCCTGCTTCTGTGGGTGCCACGGGGTTTTTTGCGCCTAGCGCCGCAGCGACTTGTGGCGTGAGGTTTTGCTCGGCATCTTGGTTAGCCAGTACAGCCGGCGCGGCAGGAGCTTTGCCGTCCTGAGCGGCAGGGTCGTTTTGCAAGAACCAAAATGCCGCGCTAGCCGCCGCCAGTGCCCACAGAAAAAAAGTGGCGAGCCGAGTGATCCACAGGGGGAGCCACGATGCCGGTGAAGATGCCGATGAAGATGAGAGGGAGCGTAAAGAAGGACGCAAAAAAGATCGCATCACGGGATTATCATTCAAGCATGAAAAACTTATCTCTA
This sequence comes from uncultured Burkholderiaceae bacterium, assembly GCA_964485285.1. Taxonomy (GTDB): domain Bacteria; phylum Pseudomonadota; class Gammaproteobacteria; order Burkholderiales; family Burkholderiaceae_C; genus JASGCK01. The sequence continues at coordinate 1,882 of CAZAIW010000061.1, forward strand.
CACTGCGTGCTGCCCGCTCAAGTCAGCGCTAACCGCTACCCTCGATGCACAAGCCAAATGATTCAGCGAGGCTTTACCCTGATCGAGCTGATGGTGGTGCTGGTCATCATCGGCATTTTGGCGGCGCTGATCGTGCCCAATGTGCTAGACCGAGCCGATGATGCTCGCACCACAGCAGCCAAAACCGACATTGCCAATCTGACGCAGGCTTTGAAGCTCTACAAGCTGGACAACCAGCGCTACCCCAGTAGCGATCAAGGCTTGCAGGCGTTGGTGACCAAGCCCACCACAGGACAAGCGCCCACCGCGTGGCGGCCTTACCTTGACAAACTGCCGCAAGACCCTTGGGGCAAGTCCTACCAATACCTCAACCCGGGCATCAAGGGCGAGATCGACGTGATGTCGTTTGGTGCTGATGGTGTTGCTGGCGGTGAAGGCAAAAACGCCGATATTGGATCGTGGCAATAAGCCAGCCTTCGCGCGGCTTTACGCTGCTGGAGTTGCTGGTCGTGATCGCCGTGATTGCACTGGGAACCGCCGGCGTGGCGCTGGCCATGCGCGACACCGGACAAACGCTGCTTGAGCGCGAGGCCGTGCGGCTGGCGGCTTTGCTGGATGCGGCGCGTAGCCAGTCACGCGCTTCGGGCGTACGGGTGACGTGGCAGGCGCGGTTGGACGAGTCGGGTGCCTCGGTGATGGATTGGCGCGGTCTGCGCAGCAAAGAGCCACTTCCTACCCATTGGTTAGACACACAAACGCGCGTGGTAGCGGGTGGAGTGCCAACAAGAGAGGCAACGGGAGGCGCAACAGGAGTTGCCTTGAGCGCTACAGCGCTGGTGCTGGGGCCTGACCCGGTGATCATGCCCGCCCGCGTGCGTCTCAAGTGGGGTACCGATACGCGCGACGTGGTGACCGATGGCGTGGGCGCATTTACCGTGGAGCAGCCGTGAAGCGCCGTGGCTTTACGCTGGTCGAGGTGCTGGTCGCCCTGGCCATTGTGGCTATTGCGTTGGGCGCGGGCTTGCGCGTCAGTGGCGCACAAATCAACAACGCCGAGCGCCAAGGGCTGATGTTTCGTGCGCAGCTATGTGCTGAGAACGAGCTCATCAAAATGCGCCTAACTCGGCAGCTGCCCGATGTGGGTGAGAAATCGTTTAGTTGCGATCAAGCGGGCATGACTTTGGCAGGCAAGCTCACCGTGCAGGGAACGCCCAACCCCAGCTTTCGCAAAGTAGATAGCGTGATTTACCAAGCCGAAGGCGACAACAAAGAGGCCTACACGCTGCTCAAGCTCTCTACATTGGCGGGACGGTTTTGATGCCAGCACCATCCCGTCACGCGGTGCGCCGTACGCAAGGCTTTACCCTCATCGAGGTCTTGGTCGCGCTGGTGCTGGTCAGCTTGCTATCGCTCTTGGCGTGGCGTGCGCTGGACGGCATGGGGCAGGCGGGCGAGTTGACTCGGCAAAACGAACACAACGCGCAGCGCATCCAAATTGCGCTTGCTCAGTGGTCGGCAGACCTTGATGCGCTGGCCGTAACGGGTGCTGCCGCGCCACTGGACTTTGACGGGCAAAGCCTGCGCTTGGTGCGCTACGGTAGTCAGCCCGGCGAGGGCGTGATGGTGGTGGCGTGGGTGATACGCCCATTGGCGCAGGGTCGCACATGGCAGCGCTGGGTGTCGCCTCTCACATCGTCACATGGCGAGGTACAGAGATTTTGGAGTGAGGCTTTGCGCTGGAGCAAAACGCCGCTGCCCGAAGACCTTGCGCGTACTGTGAGCTTGATGCCGGTGGAGGGCTGGCAGCTCTTTTATTACCGCGACAACGCATGGAGTAACCCACAGTCGTCGGTGGGGACAATAGCCAATCCGGGTGCTGGCAACAGCGCTGTCGTCAGTCCAAGTGCGACGGGCGTTGGTGCGGGGGGTGGCACGGGCACGGTGAGCGCGGCGACCCAAACGATTCCCGATGGCGTGCAGCTTGTGCTGGGCTTGCCGGTAGGCACGGCGCAAAGCGCAGGACTGGGCGGCAAGCTCACGCGCGACTGGGTCGCGCCTTGGTTGGGGGCGACGCGGTGAAGCAGCGCGCGCATTGGCGGAGTTATCAGCGCGGGCAACAGCGAGGCCAACAGCGCGGTGCGGCCATCTTGATTGCGATGCTGGTCGTGACCTTGGTGGCGACGCTTGCAGCGGGACTTCAGTGGCGGCAGTGGCGACTGCTGCAAACCGAGGCCGCAGCGCGTGCGCAAAGCCAAGCCGCTTGGGTGCTGGTGGGGGCGCTGGACTGGGCGAGACTGATTCTGCGCGAGGACGCTCGCTCGGCAGGTAACGCAGGCTTTGTCGATCATCTGGGCGAGCCTTGGGCCGTGCCGCTGCAAGAGGCCAAACTCTCATCGTTTTTAACGGCCGATAGCTTGCAAGATGCCAGCCAGGACACGGCGTACCTGTCGGGCGACATCACCGATGCGCAAAGCAAAATCAACCTGACCAATTTGGTGGTGCCACAAGCTGCGCCGTCACCCGGGCAGGCACTGCCCACGTCTCATACATACCGAAGTTTGGTGCGACTGTACCAACAGCTCCATTTGCCGCCAAACGAGCTTGCGCAGTGGGCGCGGCGCTGGCAGCTCAGTAGCACGCCTAGCGATGCTGCAAGCTCAGCGGCTGCGCAAGCCGATGCGGGCATCCCGCTTCGACCCACGCGCATCGAGCAGCTCACGTGGCTAGGCGTGCCCGAGGAGCGCGTGGCTTTGTTGAAAAACTACCTCACCATCTTGCCCAAAGTCACGCCGATTAACCTGAACACGGCAAGCCCAGAAGTGCTGGCCGCCGCCGCTTCCGATACGGATATGGCAGCTGTACAAAAGTTCGTGCGCAGCCGCGCCCAGACACCACTGCAAAGGCTATCCGATGCCAGCAACATCTTGGGGCTGGAGGCTAACTTGTTGGACACACATTTCAGCATCTCAAGTCAATACTTTGAGGTGCGCGGGCGGTTGCGACTGGGCGATTGGGTGGTGCTAGAGGAGTCACTTTTATCGCGTGAAGGTTTAAATGTCACCACCGTTTGGCGCAGGCGGATGTAACGGACAGTGAACAAGCTATGAACGACGTGAAAAGCATTTTTTTGGCAGGCTACAACCACTACGTGGCGCGGCGACCCAGCGAGGCGCTGGCCTGTTTCGATCAGGTGATTCGCCTAGTGCCAGACTATCGGCAGGCGCGCCTCAACCGAGTGGCGCTGCTACAAGATGCCCAGCGTTACGACGAGGCGTTGCTTGACACCGATGTGCTGCTACAGCAAAACCCCAAGGATGCCCTTGCGCATGCCATGCGCGGGCGTGCGCTGCTGAGCCTGAACCGTTTTGAAGAAGCGCTGATCGCCTACGCCCAGGTGCGGGCGTTTGATCCGGCTTACCCACTTGATACGTACGAAGAGGCTTTTTGCCGACTCTCGCTGGGGGACTATGCCCGGGGCTGGCCGCTGCAAGAGGCTCGCTGGCAAACTCCCTCCATGCAAGCGGCGGCGGCGCAAATCCGCCAGCGTGGCTATACCCAGCCGCTGTGGTTAGGGCAAGAGTCCATCGCCGGCAAAACCCTGTTCTTATGGCCCGAGCAAGGGCATGGTGACTCGATGCAGTTTTCCCGCTACGCCATTGTGGCGCGGCAAATGGGTGCCCATGTGGTGCTGGCGACCAATCAAGGCTTGTTGCGATTGTTCAAGCAATCCTTTGAACCGCTGGGCATCGAAGTCGTGCTAGACCTTGTGGGTCATCCGTATGCGTTTGATCTGCACTGCCCCATGATGAGCTTGCCACTGGCCTGCGGCACGGATGACCTGCGCAAAATCCCCGTGACCCAGCCTTATCTTTTTGCCGATCCAGCAAGCGTGCAAGCGCAGGCGCAGGTCATGGCGGGACAAGCGCCGCGCGTTGGTTTGGTCTGGGCAGGGGGTGTGCGGCCGAATCAGCCAGAGCTGTACAGCGTGGACGCAGCCCGGTCTTTGAAGCTTGCGCAATTTGCACCCCTATTAGCGCTGGCGCAAACCGGACAAGTGCGGCTGTTTAGCTTGCAACTGGGCGAGCCAGCCGCGCAATTGCAAAGCCACATGCCCCTGACTGACTTGACCGCGCAGCTGCGTGACTGGGCGGATACGGCGGCGGCGGTGGCCAATTTAGACCTCGTCATCACGTGCGACACCGCTGTGGCGCACTTAGCGGCGGCCATGGGCAAGCCGACGTGGGTGCTGTCGCGCTTTAACGGTTGCTGGCGCTGGCTGACCGATCGAGACGATAGTCCGTGGTACCCCAGCGTGCGACTCTTTCGGCAAACCACGCGCGGCGACTGGGCCAGCGTGGTGGCGCGGGTGGTTACCGCGCTACAGGCGGCGCTTGGACAATAGAGGAGCAGCCTTAGTTCTTAGAATAGCCGCTTATGCCCTCACTGATGCTCTCCTCTACCCACTCACAGACCCAGCAGCTTGCCGTGCCGCCCCAGCGGCTGTCGCAGCATCAGGTGCTCTTGCCGCCCACGCCGGCGCACCGCCTACGCGCCGCGCTGGCTGGCGCTTTGGAGGAGCAGTTGCTGGACGATCCAGCCGATTTGCACTTTGCGCTGGCGCCTGATGCGCAAAGCGCGATGAAGGCGGGGCGTGCGTTTGACGTGCTGGTGTGTGACAAAGCGTGGCTCCAAGAGCAGCTGATCAAGGCGCAGGCGCAGGGCCAGGTCATTGCCAGCATCGTGCCCGAGGCGAAAGAGCTGCAAGCGCAGGGCTGGGATTTGGCGCAATTTGAGTTTCGCCGCAAATCGCGCTTGGCGACCCGGGTGCTAAGTGCGCTGGACGTGGTTTGGCAAGCACCCCAGTGGCGCTGGGCACGCTGGGCGGTGGTGATCTTGTTGCTCGTCCAAGTGCTGGGGCTGAATGTGTGGGCGTGGCGTGACAAGGCGCAGCTGCGGCTCAAGCAAGAACAAATCAACCGTCTACTGACCCAGGCCTACCCCGAGACCACCACCGTGGTGGATGCCCCGCTACAGATGAAAAAAGCCTTAATTCATGCAAGGGCATTGCGTGGAGCCCTTGATGGGCAAGGGCTAGAGGCACAGCTTGCCAGCAAAGCCTTACCCGGCAAGGCCTACAGCCAAGTGGGGTATGCCAATCATGAGCTAACGCTGACCGAATTGACCAGGAGCCAGCCATGACACCGCCGCTGGGCAACGCCGCGCTGGCGTGGTATCACCAGCGTCCCGTGCGCGAGCAGCGTCTCTTGGTCGGATTGGCGCTGCTGGTCTGCGCAGCCTTGCTGTGGGCGATAGGCATTGCGCCAGCGCTGCAAACGTACCGCGCCTCGGGCGGTGCGCACGCCAAGTTAGATGCCGAGCTGGCGCAGATGCAGGCCATGGCGCTGGAGAGCCAGCGCCTCAAAGCCATGCCTATCTTGAGTGCGGCGCAGGCGCAAACATGGCTGGACACCTCCATTAAAAAATTAGGCAAGGCGACGCTGGCCGTGCAAGGCTCGCGTGTGCAAATTAACTTTACGGGCGCTAGCCCCGAAGCGCTTGCCGCATGGTTAAGCCAAGCGCGTAGCGCCGCGCAGCTGGTGCCTCTTCAAGCCAATTGGCGCCGCATGACAGCGGGGGTGGCGGGGGCGGCAGCGCCACCGGCGGCGCAGACCCCACCGGCGGGTGGCAAATCAGATGTGCTGTGGGAAGGCTTGATCGTGCTGGAGCTACCAGCCAAATGACACAACCGTAACGAATGACATGGCGAAACCACTCGCGCAAGTCTCGCACAAACTCACGCACACGGCCCAGCAAGTCAAGGCGCTACGCCGGTGGATGCTGGGCGGCATCGCAGCGGGACTCTTGTATGCCGTGGTGGCTTATGCGCCTGCGGCATGGTTGGTTCAGCTGCTGACCAACGCCAGCGGCGGTGCCGTTCTTTTGCAAGAGCCACGTGGCACGGTGTGGAGTGGCTCGGCGGGACTGACGCTTTTGGGCGGCGAAGGCAGCCAAGGAGCCGTCAGCTTGCCCGCGCGCTTGTCGTGGCGCATCAGCCCCGTGTGGCTAGGGGCGGATGTGCAGCTGGACTCGACTTGCTGCACGCCGAGCAGTCCGATCACGCTGGAGCTGCGGGTCTCTGATCTGCTCACCCAGCCGCACCTGACTTGGCAGTTGACCGTGGCACAGCTTGCCGTTCCGGCACAGTTGCTCACTGGGTTGGGAGCGCCTTGGAATACGCTACAACTCGCGGGCGAGTTGATGCTGACCAGCGAGCAGTGGTCGGGGTCGTGGTCGCCCGCGCAAGGGCTTTATGACCTTAGCGGACGCGCGTCGCTGCAAGCGGTGGACGTGGCAACGGCGCTTGCAACGGTCAAGCCACTGGGGAGCTATCGGCTCAGCGTGACCGCTGCGCAGTTGAAGCTAGAGACGCTGGAGCGTTTGCCCACGCCTGCCGCGCTGATCCTTGCTGGCGCTGGGCGCGTGGAGGGCGGACGCATCAGCTTTCAAGGCGAGGCACAGGCAGCCAAAGGCTATGAGGAGGCGCTGTCTAACCTCTTGCATATTGTTGGACAATGGCAACCCAGTACCGATGGGCGTTCGCGCTCGATTTTGAAGATATGAGACACCGATTTATGAAACCATTTTTTGTCTTGACCGGCCTTGCGTTTGGCGTGGCTTTAAGCGCGTCGGCTCAAACAGCGCCGCCTATTGCAGCGGCACCGCCCACCTCAGCGGCACCATCAGCGCCAGCGGCGCAACCAACGGCACCGGCGCCATCAGCTGCGCCTGCCGCTACCTCTAAAAAATCGGCATCGGTAAAGTCGACATCGACATCGACATCGACATCGACATCACGAGCCAGCGCTGCCGCGCCCGTCACGCTGAACTTTGTCAATGCCGAGATTGAGGCCGTGGCTCGCACCATTGCCACGCTGACCAATAAAAACGTGGTGGTTGATCCGCGCGTCAAGGGACAGCTCAACCTCTCCACTGAAAAGCCGGTCAGCGGCCCCGAGGCCTTCAATCAGTTCTTAAGCGCCCTGCGGTTGCAAGGCTATACGGTGGTGGAGTCGGGCGGGCTCTACAAAGTGGTGCCCGAGGCGGATGCCAAACTGCAAGGCGGCGAAAGTACCGTGATCGCGCCGGGTGAGCGCGGCGCAGGCGCGGGTAACCAAATTGTGACCAAAATTTTTACGCTCAATTTTGAGAACGCCAACAACTTGGTGCCCATCTTGCGGCCACTGATCAGCCCCAACAACACCATCAATGTGAATGTGGGTAACAACTCGCTCATCATTACCGACTACAACGAAAACTTGGCTCGCATCGCTCGCATCGTGGCGGCGCTGGACGTTGCCAGTGCGACCGACCTAGAGATCATTCCGCTTAAAAATGCCTTGGCCAGCGAAATGGCTCCGCTGCTGCTGCGCTTGCTGGACTCGGCGGGCAGTAGCGCGCCCGGTGCTGTGCCTGGGGGTGGCTTGGGCGATGTCGCTAAAACCTCGGTGCTGGCCGAGCCGCGCAGCAACGCGCTGATTGTGCGGGCGGCTAATCCGGCTCGCCTGTCGTTGGTCAAGTCACTGATTCGTCAGCTCGATCAGCCCGCATCCAGCAGCAACGGTGCGGCGGGCAATATCTATGTGATTCCGCTTAAAAACGCCGATGCCACCAAGCTGGCGATCACGCTGCGTGCGGCTTTGCAGGCCACGGCCTCTGGAGGCTCCGCCGGTGTTGGCTTAGCGGGCGGTGCCTCGGGTTCAATGGCCTCAGCAGCAGCCCCCAGCAGCTCGGGCAATGCGGCAACGGCGCCAATTGCGGCCAGCGCTCAGCCCAGCACGGGCGGACAAATTCAGGCTGACCCAGCCACTAACTCGCTCATCATCACAGCGCCAGAGCCGCAATATCGCCAGTTGCGTGCGGTTATCGACAAGCTTGATGTGCGCCGTGCCCAAGTGTTTGTGGAGAGCTTGATTGCCGAAGTCAACACCACCAAAGCCGCCGCCTTTGGCGTGCAGTGGCAAGGCGTGCTGGGTGGCAAGGGCGATACCAACATCGGCATTTTGGGAACTAACTTTGGCTCGGGCGCTGCCAACATTTTGGGACTGAGTGCAGCTGCGGCTGCTGGTACGCTGGGCACAACCACGCAGCCTAGCCCCGGGATCAATCTGGGTGTGGCGCATAAAACCAATGGCGTGTATGTGCTGGGCGCACTAGCTAATTTTTTAGAAACCACGGGCGACGGCAATGTGCTGTCAACCCCCAACTTGCTCACGCTGGATAACGAAGAGGCCAAAATTGTGGTCGGGCAAAACGTGCCTTTCTTAACGGGGCAGTACACCAATAACTCCAGCGGCAGCACCACCAACCCGTTCCAAACGATTGAGCGCAAAGACGTGGGCATTACGCTGCGCATCAAACCGCAAATTAGCGAGAGCGGTACCATCAAGATGACCATTTTCCAAGAGGTCTCCAGTGTCGATGCGGCCTCGGTGAATTCCGCTACGGGCTTGGTCACCAACAAGCGTGCGCTGGAGTCCAACGTCATCGTCGATGACGGCGCTGTGGTGGTGCTGGGCGGCTTGCTGCAAGACACGCAGGCGAGTAATCAAAACCGCGTTCCAGGCTTGGCAAACATCCCGTTCTTGGGAGCACTGTTTCGCAGCGAAACCAAAAGCCGCGCGAAAACCAATCTAATGGTGTTTTTGCGTCCTGTGATCGTGCGTGATGGCGCGAGCACCGAGGCGCTGTCGCTGGAGCGCTATCAAAACATGCGCAAGCTAGAGCTGGATCAAGCCGAAGCGGACAAACTGAACTCGCCGCGCTTTAACTACGGTGTGCCCGTGCTGCCCGAAGCGCCGCAGTTGAGAGCCAGCCCGCAACTGCAAACTGTACCGGCTGACAAAAAATAATGCGTTACCCCCTCCCCTACGCTTTTGCCCGTACCCAGCAGCTGCTGCTGGTGGATGATGGTGTCCAGCTGATCTTGCTGCAAGCACCGTCTAGCAAGGCTTCGGGCATCTCTGAGGTGCACCGCAAATACGCCACCGAGGGCTTGCAAACCGAGCAGCTGGACGATGCCGAGCTGGCGCAGCGCATCAGCGCAGCCTACGCCAGCGGCGAGTCCAGTGCGCAGCAAGTCGTCAGTGAAGTGCAAACCGATGCTGACTTGTCGCGCATCATGCAAGAGCTGCCAGCGGTGGAAGACTTGCTGGAGTCTGCGGGCGACGCACCCATCATCCGCATGCTCAACGCGCTGCTCACGCAAGCGGCACGCGACGGCGCCAGCGACATCCACATCGAGCCCTACGAGCGCCACTCGGT
>CAZAIW010000062.1:0-10770 GCA_964485285.1 uncultured Burkholderiaceae bacterium
CCGCCCGGCATGACCACTTCGTAGACCACGCTGGGCGCGGTGGTGATGAGGTCTTGGTCAAACTCGCGCTCTAGGCGCTCTTGCACAATTTCCATGTGCAAAAGACCCAGAAAGCCGCAGCGAAAGCCAAAGCCCAGCGCCTGTGAGACTTCGGGCTCGTAGTGCAGCGATGAGTCGTTCAGTTTGAGTTTCTCGAGGCTGTCGCGTAGGGAGTCGTATTGATTGGCCTCGGTTGGGTACAGCCCGGCAAACACTTGGGGCTGAATCTCTTTAAAGCCGGGTAGGGCAACGGTGGCGGTAAATGCTGCGCCGCCCGTCCCCAGTTTGAGCAGCGTAATGGTGTCCCCCACTTTGGCGGCTTGTAGCTCTTTAATACCAGCGATGATGTAGCCCACTTCGCCCGCTTCCAGCGATTCGCGCGGCACTTGGGTTGGCGTGAAAACACCCACGTTATCGGCGTTATAAGAAGCGCCCGTGGCCATCATTTTGAAGCGCTCGCCCTTGGGCAAACGGCCATCGACCACGCGCACCAGCATCACCACACCCACGTAGGTGTCGAACCAGCTGTCAATAATCATGGCACGTAGGGGGTCATCGGGGTTGCCTTTGGGGGGGGGCACTTTGGCAACCACCATCTCCAAAATATCGTCAATCCCCATGCCCGATTTAGCAGAGCAAGGAATGGCTTGCGAGGCATCAAGACCAATCACGTCTTCAATTTCTTGGCGCGCGGATTCTGGATCGGCGTTGGGCAAGTCCATTTTGTTGAGTACGGGCAGTACTTCGACACCTAGATCGAGGGCGGTGTAGCAATTGGCGACCGTTTGTGCCTCCACGCCTTGGCTGGCATCCACCACCAGCAGCGCACCTTCGCAGGCTGAGAGCGAGCGGCTGACTTCGTAGCTAAAGTCCACGTGCCCGGGCGTGTCGATCAGGTTGAGGTTGTAGGTTTTCCCGTCGCGGGCTTTGTATTGCAGCGCTGCTGTTTGCGCTTTGATGGTAATGCCGCGTTCACGCTCAATGTCCATGGAGTCCAGCACCTGCGCGGTCATCTCACGCTCTTCTAAGCCACCACAGCGTGAGATCAAACGATCAGCCAAAGTGGACTTGCCGTGGTCAATATGGGCGATGATAGAAAAATTCCGAATGTGTTGCATGAGAGAGGTGTTGTACAGAAAAAAGGGCGCGTCCTTATGGTGTGACGCGCCCTGTAAAACCAAATCCGAGTGGCAACTGCAGATATTGGACGGACATTGTAGACAATGAAAATCCCCCGAGTTGCCACAAATTGAGGCGCTTTTGCTTGGTTCGTATTGTAGAGGTCGTTCTCAGTAGATGGGTGGTAAGCGCACGCTTACGGTATGGACATGAGCCATCGATATTTTTCGGTGTTTGCAGTCACCTTCTTAACATAATCACGGGTTTCGGAAAAGGGGATGTTTTCTGCCCAAATGGCTAAAGCCAGCGCCGCATCGCCCGATTTTGCGGCCGGATCGTTGGCCATGGCGGCACGCCAAGCTTTCACGCGGTGGGGGCCGGCGTTGTAGGCCGCTGCCGCATAGGCCGGGTTGCCGTCGTTTTCGTCTAGCACGTACTTGAGGTAGGACACGCCTAGCCGCAGGTTGACTTGCACATCGTGCACTTTGCTGCGCACGTAGTCGGTCATGCCGATGCGTTTGGCCGTCCAATGCGCTGTGGCTGGCATGAGTTGCATCAAACCAGCCGCCCCGACGTGCGACTTGGCATCTGTGACAAAGCGTGATTCTTGCCGGATCAGTCCGTACACAAAGGCGGGGTCAATCCCCACCTCTTGCGTTTGTTTGACGACCTCTTCGCGGTAGGGCGTTGGATAGCGCTGCTCCCAGTTGACAAGGCGCGCCGTGCGCTCGGATGTGCTGATGCAGCGATCCCAGACTTGGGCTTGACACGCCATGGCAGCGGCACCGAGGCGCTCTTCGTCGCTCATAGAGCCTCGCGCTAGGTTGACCTCGTAAGCCCATTCGCGTAGCCCTTCGGGGCGAAGCCCGATGCGAATGGCGTAGAGTGCTCGCTGCAAGCCCTTATTGGACTTGGCTTGCAAGATGGCTTGCTCGCTAGGCAAGGTGGCGATTGGCGCTGCGGCGGGTGGGGGTGGGGTATTTTTCCCCCGGCTGAATTGACGAGCCCTTGCAAGCCAGTCTTGCCAAGTCGGGTCTTGCCGTGTCTCGTCGTTCATGGCGCTGATGATTTTTTCCACTAGCTTCCAGTCTTGCGTGCGCAGTGCGGCGCGTGCCCACCAGCCCAGCATGTCGTCCGACAGGTCGGCCAGTGCCGTGACTTTGCCAAACATATCCAGCGCGGCTAAATCTAAGTTTTGCGCCAAGGCTCGCCCCGCATAGCCCTGCGCCCAGTTGCGTTGGGGCGCACTCCAAGACTCGTTATCTTTGGTTAACTCAGTGGCAGCGCGGGGTTTGTACTCTTTGCGCCACGCCACGATGGACGGCATTTTGCCCGCTTGTATCAGCGCCAGAGCCACATCGCCGCAGCCCGATTTGACTTCTTTTTGCTTCATCCACAAACGCTCGACAAGCTGCGCATTGTCACGATTGGCATAGCACTTGATGTCCGGATCGTCCCCCATGCGGTAGGGCGCTAGGTTGGCTGCAAAGCCGCTCCAGTCTTGCTTTTTGCCCAGCAGCAGTAGCCAATCGGCGCGTAGTCTGTCTTCGAGGTATGTGCCTGCAAAGCGTTTATAAAATGCGTCCAGATCGCTTTGCGCGGCGCTGTCCAATCGTGTTTTCAAAGCCCAGTAAGCAGCCCAAGGCTCCAGCACGTGATCCTTGGCGCGAGGCAAGAGCACGGCGAGCTGCTTGGCATCATTTTTTTTGTAGGCCGCCGCCATATCTAAGATCACCGCATCTTGTGCAAGGCTGGCGGTCATCCAAAGCAAAGCCAAGCATGATGTAATGAGTGTTTTGAATGTCATAGTTTTGATTATCGGCAGGGACACATGGATAAACAACGGTTGCGAGCAGATTTAGTTGTCAAACGTGAAAATTTACGCGACAAGCTGGCCTGTATCAACGGCTTAACGCAGGCGATGCGTCTGTGGTTGATGGGACGCGCTGATGCTGTGATAGGTGCCTATTGGCCAATTAAGGGCGAGTTTGACCCACTGCCAGCGCTGCACCGCTGGAAAGAGGATGGCGAACTGCTGGGGTTGCCTCAGCCTAGGCGCATTGGTTTGCCGGTTGTGAACAAAGCCACCATGCAGCTCAAATTTCATGTTTGGTATCCTGGCTGTGAGATGGAGGAGGATGCCTACAAAATCCCCAAGCCCAAAGATACCGAGGTGATAACGCCGACCCTGTTATTTGTCCCTTGCGTTGGCTACACCTTGCATGGCGGAAAAGCTTATCGGCTGGGCTACGGCGGTGGGTTTTACGACCGAACATTAGCCGCTTTGCAGCCGCGTCCCTACACGGTAGGCTTGGCGTTTGATAGCGCGCGTTGTGATTTTGAGCCGCAAGAACACGATATGCCGCTGGACGTGGTACTCACGGAAAACGGAGCGACGCTCTGAGCGCACCCCCACGCATCCCTCCAAACCCACGCATCACCCAAGCGCCTGCCCAAGCGTGCATGCGACTTCCCTGATAATCATCACACCATGAACGACGAATTGAACCCACCATCGGCAAATGCTACGAAACCGCGCCCCGCACCCGGTGAGCGCCGCGTGCAAATTTTGCAAACCTTAGCGACCATGCTGCAAGACCCGCAAGGCGAGCGCATCACCACGGCGTTATTGGCCAAGCGATTGGATGTCTCGGAGGCCGCGCTGTACCGGCACTTTGCCAGTAAAGCCCAGATGTTTGAAGGGTTGATTGAGTTTATTGAATCTTCGGTTTTTGGTTTGATCAACCAAATTACCGAGCGCGAAGCCAACTCTGCTGCGCAGTGCCGACAAATTGCCAACATGGTGTTGACGTTTGGAGAGAAAAACCCCGGGATGACCCGCGTCATGGTCGGTGATGCTTTGGTGTTTGAGCACGAGCGGCTACAGGTACGGATGAATCAATTCTTTGACAAGATTGAATCGAGTTTTAAACAAGCGATGCGTGATGTCTATACCGCATCGCCGACGCCTACGGTCGATGTCAACGCTCGCGCTGCCGCACTGACGGCCATGCTGGCGGGGCGACTGCAGCGATTTGTTCGCTCTGGCTTTAAAAAGTCACCTACGGAAAACGTAGAAGCCATGCTGGCTTTTATGATCTAACAACGCTTTGCACAACCTCATGGCGTTTCATCCTAGTGGAAGATTAGTTTGACGCTGTCCATGCTGCGTCCGAACCAGCCAGCAAGTGGTACATCCTGCAAGGCTTGCAGCGGTATGGACTGCCACAGCTGATGGTTGATCTGCACTTGGAGTGCCCCCGTGTTTTGCCCTGCCTGAATCGGCGCCATCAGTGGATCGGGGCGTGCGATGTGGCTGGTGACTTGCGCGGCAGGGGTTCCCGTGGGCACGGCCACGATCAAAGGTTTGCCGCTTTGCAGTCCCAGTTTGACTTCGCTTGAACTGCCCTTCCAGACGCGCGGCGCGGCGATGACCGCATGGGCATCAAATAGTTTGAGTCCCTCAAAAGCGTTGTAACCCCAGACCAGCAGTTTCTCTCCTTCTACCGCGCGAGCGGACTCGCTGGCGGTGCCCAGCAAAATAGCCAGTAATCGGCGCTCGCCCACGTGCGCCTCGGTACGCTTGGCTGTGACGACAAAGCAAAAACCGGCGGCCTCCGTGTGTCCGGTTTTTAGGCCATCGACCACAAAGCCCGTTTTGCTGGGGTCGTGAAACAGTAGCTTGTTGCGGTTAGTGTCGTTGGATTTGGGCGAGCCTTCAAGGCGGAATTTTTGAATCGCGTAGTAACCAATGTACTCGGGGAAGTCGTTCATGAGCCGCGTGGCCAAAATAGCCAAATCTTGCGCGGTGGTGGTGTGACCCGCAACCGTTAAGCCTTCTGGGTTCTTGTAGCTGGTATGGCTCATGCCAAGCACCTTGGCGCGCTCGTTCATCAGCTCGACGAAATGCTCTACCGAGCCGCCCACGCCTTCGGCCAGTGCGATGGCTGCATCGTTGCCCGACTGCACGATCAGCCCTTTGAGGAGGTCTTCAACGCGCACCGACATTTTGGGGTCGATAAACATGCGCGAGCCCTCCATCTTCCACGCTCGAATGCTCACGGTGAGGCGTTGATCGAGACTGAGCTTTTTGGTTTTGAGCGCATCAAACGCGAGGTATGCCGTCATCAGTTTGGTGAGTGATGCGGGTTCAACCGGTTGATCGGCGTTTTTGCTGGCTAACACTTGATTGGCTGTGGTGTCGATGAGCAAGTAAGCGCGGGCTTCAATTTCGGGAGGCTGGGGAGCAGGGAAAAGCACCTGTGCAGAGGCTGCGTTTATGAATAAAAAGCTGGCCAAGAGTGCGAGCAACCTTCTGATCAGCTTGGCTGACATCCCCCGTATTGCATAGGGGAGAACAAGATGACTTTGTTGGTTTCTGCGAAGTAGGGGAAATGTCGCGAAGCGACCAAGGGGGTTAGTTGAGTGAGGTAGCGCGATTTTCATGAAGCAAGATGTCGAAGAACCAAATTTTTGAGCAGCGGCAATTGCCCGTGGAAGAAATGGGAGCCTGCGGGGATTACGGTGACGGGCAAGCTTTGCGGGCGTGCCCAGTCCATCACGGCAGATAAGGGAACGGTGTCGTCGTGCTCGGCGTGCAGCACCAGGGTTTTGATGTGGAGTTCGGGGCTGATCGGGGCGAGTGCAAACTTACCGGCTGCGGAGCCAATCAAGGCAATGCGCTGCACATCTTCATGGACAGAGCGTCCCGCTGCTGCTAAGCGCTGCAAGGCGTGCGTGACGGTGAACGTACCAAACGAAAATCCACCCAGACAAAAATGTCCCGTCGGCGCGTAAGCCGCAATGACGGCGAGTAGGTCGTCGGTTTCGCCTATGCCTTCGTCGTACACGCCTTCGCTGGTGCCAACGCCCCTAAAGTTAAACCGAATAGCACGCCAGCCCGCAGCCACAAAAGCCTTGGCGAGTGTTTGCACCACTTTGTTGTCCATCGTACCGCCTTGCAGCGGATGCGGGTGCGCCACAATGGCCGTGCCTTTCAATGGGACGTGGCTATCGGCCTCGTCAATTTGAATGTGGAGTTGACCCGTAGGCCCTGCAAGGTGTGTGTGCTTGGTGCGTGGATTCATGTGAGTAGGGAAGGGTAAACCATCTGGCGAGTTCGGATGATTGTATTTATCGTTGACCACTTGTTCATTTGACAGATGAGGAAACCGTATGGGTCGATTGCAAACCTTCTTGCTGATAGGTATCTTGCTGAGTTTTGTGTTGCTTGAATATGCGCTGGGACGAGCACAAAAATTCAACGCCTCGAAAGAGGACAACACGCTGGACTTGCTGGGGTTCGCCTTGTTGGCGATAGTGACGCAGCCCTTGATCTTTTTCATGGTTAGGGCGTTGGGGCAGGCGTTGGTGCCGCAGTATCAAAACGCTCTAATCGATTTGCCTTGGTACGCGATGTTCGCCTTGTTTTTGGTGTTCGATGACATGGTGCAGTACTGGTGGCATCGCTTATCGCATTCCCCACTGCTTTGGCCGCTACACCGGGCGCATCATTCTGCGCATTACATGAGTGCGCGCATGATTTATCGGAATAATTTTTTCTACTATCTCTTCATGCCCGCCATTTGGTTGTCGGGTGTTTTGATCTATCTTGGCGGCGCGAATGTCTATTTGGTCTTCATCGTGCTCAAAATCACGGTGATTACGGGGGCGCATTCCGCTTGGCGTTGGGACGAAGCGCTCTACAAAATACCAACGCTCAGGCCGCTGATGTGGCTGCTTCAGCGCACCATCTCAACCCCCACAACACACTGGGCGCACCATGCCATCACCAATGACGATGGCATTGGTCATTACAAAGGTAACTTTGGCAACTTATTGTTCTTTTGGGACATCTTGTTTCGCTCAGCGCACATCACGCAGCAGTATCCCGCGCAGGTTGGACTGAAGGATGATGAGCTTTTTGGCAAAGAGAAGTGGTGGATCGAGTTGTTCTATCCACTTTTTCAATCTACGCGAGAGCACTCTGCTATGCGACCCGGCGGTAAGCCCTACGAATCTTGATGTGCGCTAAAACGTGAAGTCGTATTGAATGGTCAGCGGCGCATGGTCAGAAAATTTTTCATCCTTGTAAACACTGACTTGCTTGGCAAGCCTTGCTAGCTCAGGCGTAGCAAGGTGGTAGTCGATGCGCCAGCCGACATTTTTGGCGTAGGCTTGGCCTCGGTTACTCCACCACGTGTAGCACGTATCGGTCGCCTCGGGTTCGCACTGGCGGTATACGTCAACCACGCCACCTTGCGTGAGGAGCTTGCTCATCCACGCACGCTCTTCGGGCGTAAAGCCGCTGTTTTTTTGGTTGCTCTTCCAGTTTTTGAGGTCAATGTTTTGATGCGCGATATTGATGTCGCCGCACAAGATGAAGTCGCGCTCTTGCTTGAGCTGCATGAGATGGGGGTACATCAAGTTTAAAAATCGAAACTTCGCCGCTTGCCTATCCTCGCCCGACGAACCGCTGGGGAAGTAGCTGCTGACGATGGAGCGCTTAGCGCTTGGCGTATCAAAGCGCAGCTCAACAAAACGTCCTTCGGCATCGAACTCGCCGCCGTCAAAGCCAATCACCACATCACTGGGTTCATGCCGCGAGTACACGCCCACGCCCGAGTAGCCTTTCTTTTCGGCAAACTGGAAATAGCCTTTCATGCCCGCAATCGACTCAAAGCGTCCTGCCACATCGGCGGCGTGAGCCTTGATTTCTTGTACGCACATACAATCGGGCAGAGTTTTTTCCACCCACGCCTCCATGCCTTTGTTGGCCGCAGAGCGGATGCCGTTGAGATTGAAACTGGTGAGAGAAAACATAGCAAACTGATCTCGGTCAAAGGATAAAAATGAGCACACAAGCCAAGGCACTGGACGCACAAGCATTCGTCACATTTGCACTCCAATCGAGCGTACTGAAATTTGGTGAGTACAAGCTCAAATCGGGGCGCATCAGTCCGTATTTTTTTAATGCAGGACTGTTTGACGATGGTGCAAAAATGCTCGTGCTCGCGCAATTTTATGCGGCTCGCATTTTGCAAAGTGGTATCGAGTTCGATATGGTGTTTGGCCCCGCCTACAAAGGCATCCCCCTCGCGGCTACCGTGGCGGTGGAGCTGGCGCGGCAAGGCAAGAACGTGCCGTTTGCCTACAACCGCAAAGAAGCCAAAGATCACGGTGAGGGCGGCTCATTAGTCGGGGCACCGCTTCGTGGGCGCGTGCTCATCATTGATGACGTGATGTCCGCAGGTACGGCAGCCAAAGAGTCTATTGCACTGATCCAGGCCGCAGGTGCTGTCCCGCATGCGATTGCCATTGCGCTGGATCGCCAAGAGCGCGGCGTGGAGGGCGGCGTAGAGGTTGATTACAGCGCCGTGCAATACGTTGAGCAGCAATTAGGACTTGCGGTGTGCCACATTGCCACACTGGCTGATTTGCTCGGCTATTTGCAAAGCCACGCGGGTAGCGACTTAGCGGCGCATATGCCCAAAGTCGAGGCCTACCGCGCACGCTACGGCGTTTGACGCTCTAGCTCTTGCCGTAGCCAGCGATGTGCGGGGTTGAGGTGATGACGCTTGTGCCAGATGCTGTACATCGGAATTGGAGGGCAGGGCACGGGCGGCTTGCAACTGGCAAAGTCCCGCAGCATATAGCTTTGCAACAAACTGGGCGCGGTCGCTAGCCAGTGACTCCCTTTTAGGAAAGAGGGCAGTCCCGTAAAGCTGGGCACCATCACCATAAACTGCCGTCCAATGCCGCGTTTGAGCAAAGCTGCATCAATATCGAGCGATCGGTTGGGCGTGTACACCACCGTGATGTGCTGCGATGCGAGATAGTCCTGCTTGGTCGTTGGAGCGCCCCGCACGCTGGGGTCGTAAAACACATGATAGACATCACTGAATAGGCGTTTTTGCATGATGTCGCTACCGCTGGGTGGACGCGGGCTAATGACCAATTGACAGTGCTCGTCCCGTAGCATCTCAAGGCTAGGGATGCCCGATGGAATCACGCGCAGCCGTAGCTTGGGCGCTAGCAGGCGTAGCCGTTTGACCAGCGGGGGTAAGAGCACATCGCACTGAAAATCATTGGCGGCAATGGTAAATGTGGCATCCCAGTCCAAAGGGTTAAACAATTTTGAGGCGGAAAAACGCTCCAGCGACACCAATAGCTCGCGTGCCTGCAAGGCCAATTGCTGGGCGTGTGCGGTGGCCACAATACCTCGGCCGGATTTGACAAATAACGGATCGTTCGTAATGGCACGTAGTTTGTTCAGCAGATGGCTGACAGCCGATTGCGTGACACCTAAGCGCTCGGCAGCGCCGGTTACCGAGCCGGCATCCAGCACGGCTAGCAGCAGTTTCAGCAGATGACCGTCTATATTTAAATGATCGAATTTGCTCATAGGTTTCATCTTAATCCATCTATTTATTATTTTCTTCCCACATCCCATACTTTGCCCATCCACACCCAAATAGGAGGCAAACATGGGGACAACGCAGACCGCGCCAAAGATATTTGGCACAACACCATTTGATGGTGAACAAGCCAAGAAAGGCTACGCACTCAACAAGATGTGCTTTTCGTTTAACGACCGAGCTAACCGAGAGGCGTTTTTGCGTGACGAAGAGGCGTACATGCGCAAGTACAGCCTTAATGCGCAGCAGGCAGATGCCATCAAGGCGCGCAACGTTTTGGCGCTGATTGCTGCAGGCGGCAATGCGTATTACCTCGCAAAATTTGCGGGCATTTTTGGCCTCGATATGCAAGACATTGGAGCGCAGCAAACGGGCATGACCAAAGAACAATTCAAAGCGATGCTTTGCAAGGCAGGAGCGTAATCATGGCAAAACTCATCGGAGGACTGGGCACCTCGCACATCCCAGCTATTGGCGGCGCGATTCATAAAGGCATCCAACAAGAACCTTATTGGAAGCCATTTTTTGACGGCTTTCCACCCATTCATCAGTGGTTGGATGCGGTGCGTCCCGACGTGGTGGTGA
Organism: uncultured Burkholderiaceae bacterium; assembly: GCA_964485285.1. Lineage (GTDB taxonomy): Bacteria > Pseudomonadota > Gammaproteobacteria > Burkholderiales > Burkholderiaceae_C > JASGCK01. The sequence continues at coordinate 10,161 of CAZAIW010000062.1, forward strand.
TGTTCTATAACGACCACGGACTCAACTTTTTTCTCGACAAAATGCCCACCTTTGCCGTGGGCGCTGCACCCCTCTATCACAACGCAGACGAAGGCTGGGGCATCCCGACCTTACCGCCATTTCAGGGTGAGATCGATCTGTCGTGGCACATCATCAACACCTTGATTGACAAAGAGTTTGACGTGACCACTTGCCAAGAAATGTGGGTGGATCACGCTTGCACGCTGCCGCTCAAACTCTTTTGGCCGCAGGGCGAGTGCCCTGTTGCTGTGGTGCCCATTTGCATCAACACCGTGCAGTTTCCGCTGCCCAGCGCCAAGCGCGTGTATGCGCTAGGACGCGCCGTGGGCGAGGCGATTGAGGCGTGGGACAGCGACAAAAAAGTAGCCGTCATCGCGTCAGGAGGCTTGTCGCATCAACTCGATGGCGAGCGTGCAGGCTTCATCAACAAAGCGTTTGACCTTCAGTTCCTAGAGAGCCTGCAAACCAATCCCGAGTGGGCGACGCAGTACAGCGTTCACGAGTTGGTAGAAAAATCGGGGACGCAAGGTGTCGAGCTGCTCATGTGGTTGGCGATGCGAGCCGCGCTGACGGTAGGCGATAGCCCGGG
>CAZAIW010000062.1:10780-11083 GCA_964485285.1 uncultured Burkholderiaceae bacterium
TACCACATCCCCATTTCCAATACCGCTACAGCGGTGCTGGCGCTGGAGAAGATTTGAGCGGTTGCGAGATAGACAATGGTTTTGGGCATAGTGATCGCTATCAATGACAAGGCCACCAAGGTTGCCCAAGGTGGCCAGTCATCCCATAAGGGACCCTAGAGCACACAGACGCGAACAAGTCGGCAGGCGGTCAAGGGGGGAGTTATGCTGCCAATTATAAAGCGATGCCTACATACTCCGCCGATACTGCCCACCCACCTCAAACAGCGCATTCGTGATTAGACCCAGCGAGCAGAAGCGCAC
>CAZAIW010000063.1:0-11083 GCA_964485285.1 uncultured Burkholderiaceae bacterium
AGACTAGGTGGTGGTGGAGTGTGCGTTCATTTGCATGACACAACAATTAAAAGACAGGTCATGCCAGAGGCTCTATTGAGTTCTTTAGCCCATAGGTTCACAGTGACTATGCTGCACCCTGATTTTGTGGTTACAGTGAATGGTCAAGGCGTTGAGCCAGCTACGGCATTACCCAAGTTTCAAGAATACAAAATCGGTGACATTACATCGCCTCAAACTGAAGTGATAACAATCGCAGGTGTTGAGCGTCTAATTAAATTTTGGGTTGGTTTCGTTTCACTTAAAGAAACCGAATGGCCGATAGAGAGTGCAGGGATTGGTGTTTACGCTCATCACAAAATTGCGCAAGATCGCTCCTTTTTCTTTGGCGTTAAAGGTAAAGAAATTTTCTCGCGTTACATGTACGGCGTTGTCGAGGCTGATTGGTTAGATGAGTTACCAGACGATGTTGTATCGACTGATAGGCGTTCGATCAACTGGGACGACGATGCGACTGCAGAGCTTTATAAATGGGGCGCGGCAAAAGTATCTGAGTGGCTATCTGGGTTTCAAACATGGAAAAAAAATCAACCGCGCACTGAAATCAAAAAATTTATCAGAGACGGAAAGGTTCAGGGGTTGACTCAGACTGAAGAAGATGCATTAACAGAATTATTGAGTGATGTTTTTTTAACAATCGGGAATGATGATAAGGCTAAAGAAAACGCCGTAGCAACCATAACCTCTGCTTGGACACACGAACCGACGAGAAAGCTGACGCAGTCGCTTTGGAAAGAGGTTGTACGGCCAGGTAGTGATGCTGATTTAATTGTCGGATTGGTCGAGCGTCTTAGGCAAAGCATGGTTCCTGAGTCGATGAGTGTGGCAGTTACAGTGGCTCAACGAATCGGCGCAATTACGTCCTTGAAAAATCTGATTGACTCCAATGAAAACGAATCTCACTTTCAGAGCTTGATAGAAAAATTCCCATGGATTCTTGGCCCTCAATGGGAAAAGCTTACGGCCAATCAAACCATCCGAACGCTTATCACAGAAAAATTCCCCGATGAATTCACAGGATCGTTGACTGAAGTTCAAAAAACCGCTCAAAACAAAAGACCTGACTTTGTTTTCTTAACCAACGCCGATGAGATGGAAATTGTTGTTTTTGAACTAAAGGGCTCTGAGGGTGAGAAAACTTTGCGAATTGATGAGTACAGACAACTTAACCTGTACCTAGAAACAATTTATGACGCACGCCCAAGCGCTACTATCAAAGGCATTTTGGTGGGTCATGATATTGGCGGCTTTGCCAAGAACTATGATTGGATTACAGTACTTCGGTGGAATGATGTTCTAAACAATGCTAGAAAACTGCATTTAGATTTTTTGGCATCGCTTATAAACATATCTGCGCCATCTCAAAATGATTCGCGAATTAAGCAAATTAGCGACTTTGGTGGCAAGGAAACGGTTGAGCTGCTTCAAAAATTCGGAGCAATTGCAGATTTAGGTGACGCGGTTGCATTTGCATTTCCTAACCGCGTGGAATAGGCTCTTGCTCGTTACCTACACAAATCCATAGAATTTGCGTCACTAATTTTTCAAAACGTTGCAAGGAAGTCATTTAAGTATCTGATTTCATTGTCTTTGTGCGGCTGCTACATAATATCGGAAAGACGGCAAGAGGAACTGGTATGAAGGTTGTGGCTCATTACGATTTCAATGGTGGCGAAGCTCGTGTTTTTAGTCAATATCCGCACGAGTTTTTAGAACTGATGCAAGTGATCCATGCGATTGATGCAGCCCAGTTTAAGAACAAGAAAAGTCGGGAGAAAACCATGTTAGGGCGCCCGTTGTTTTCACCGATAGAAATTAATAATGAGTTCAAGGAGTTGTTGAAGCCCATGGGTTGGAGCAACCACAAGGTGAGCTGCGATTACACCCAAGGAGAAACTCGCGGGGTTTCCAACATTGACACGCCTGTCCTCATTCTTGGAATTGACTCTTAACATTTCACGGACAGCTACTTTTTTCCTTTACTTACCTCAAACTCATCATGCGTCAAACACTCACCTCACCACGCGGAATGGTTACCGCACCGCACCACCTCGCAACTAATTCCGCATCGGCCGTGCTGCGCGAAGGCGGCAACGCCGTCGAAGCCATGGTCGCCGCCGCCGCCACGATTGCGGTGGTCTATCCGCATATGAACTCAATTGGTGGCGATGGTTTTTGGATCATCTCCGAGCCGGGCAAAGACCCTGTTGCAATTGATGCGTGTGGCCGCGCTGCGGGATTGGCCTCTATCGATTGGTACAAAGAGCAAGGCCACAGCAGCATTCCCGGACGCGGGCCACTGGCCGCCAACACGGTGGCAGGGGCCATTTCGGGCTGGCAAGAGGCGCTGGTTCACAGCACGCGCATGGGCGGCAAGCTACCGGTATCGCGCTTGTTGGCCGATGCGATTTATTACGCCAACCAAGGTGCGCCCGTGACGCAAAGCCAAGTCAACTTCACGACCAAATTTTTGCCCGAGCTGGGCACGCAGCCCGGCTTTGCCAAACAGTTTTTAAATGACGATACCTACGGCCATCAAGTCCCACTGGTGAATACGCTGCGCAGTTATGCGGCTTTGGGTCATACGCTGCAAACCCTTGCGGATCAAGGGCTTGACGATTTTTATCGCGGCGATATTGCCGCATCCAATGCCGCGCAATTAGAGAGCCTTGGCTCACCGCTGCGCTTGGCGGATTTTCATGCGCACCGCGCTGGGTTGGTCAAGCCGCTCTCGGTGCGGGTGACGGGCGCTACGCTGTACAACATGACACCGCCGACGCAAGGGCTGGCCTCGCTCATGATCTTGGCGATTTTTGACCGCTTGCGCATTCGGCACAACATCCAGCAGGCCGATGGTTTTGAGTATTTGCACGCCATTGTCGAGGCGACTAAACAAGCCTTCAAAGTGCGTAATCGCCATATTGCAGACCCCGCCACCATGGGTGCGCGCGGCATCCAGCCTGAGCAGTTTTTGACCGATGCGTTTATTGATGCGTGCGCAGCCGCTGTCGATATGAAGCGTGCTTTGCCTTGGCCTGAAAAAACCATTCACGGCGACACGATCTGGATGGGTACAGCCGATAGCGCAGGACGTATGGTCAGCTACATCCAAAGCGTGTACTGGGAGTTTGGCTCGGGCGTGGTGCTGTCGGATACGGGCGTGGGCTGGCAAAACCGTGGGTCGAGTTTTCTGCTTGATCCCGCGTCGCACCTTGCGCTTGCGCCGCATAAAAAACCATTCCATACGCTCAACCCGGCGCATGCGCGGTTTGACGATGGCCGGGTGATGGTCTATGGCAACATGGGCGGCGATGGTCAACCGCAAAGTCAATCGGCGGTCTTTAGTCGCTACGCCATGTTTGGTCAGACGCTGCAAACGGCGGTCAGTGCGCCGCGCTGGTTGCTGGGTAAGACGTGGGGACAGGAGTCGACGACGCTCAAGTTTGAAGACCGAACCGATGCAAAAGCTTTGCAAGCCTTGCGCGACGCGGGTCACGACGTGGAGGTGCTGGCCGATTACAGCGACACCATGGGTCACGCTGGAGCGATCGTGCGCCAAACGGATGGCCTCTACCTTGGTGCGGCCGACCCGCGTAGCGACGGGGTTGTGGCTGGGTTTTAGGACTGGTTCTGATCCTGCGCTTGATCTTTTTTCTCAGGTTGCATCGTCCACCAAACAATGCCGATCAAGATGAGTAAAGCCAGCAGTGATTCGAGAAAAATCAGGGTCATGTGGTTATCCTTGTTGCGATGGATGAGCGTGTGCGCGGTGCTGATTGTCCCGCAAGTCCACGCGCAAAGCGATATGCCGCCCCATCCTAACAGCCGCTGGACGGCTGCTTCATGGGATGATTTACCAGAAAATTTTAGTGACAACCTCCAGGGGGCAATACCCGCTTGGCTTGCCAGCTGCTCTGCCCCGCAGCCCTTATGGCGCAAGGCTTGCAGCGAACTGTCCGCTTTAAAAAATGCCGATGAGCAAGTCATTCGGATGTGGATGATGGCGCGCTTGCAGCCCTACCGCGTGATGTCACTCGCGGGCAGTGACGCAGATGCGGCTGTGGGTTTGTTAACAGGTTACTACGAGCCCATCTTTGTGGCCAAGCAAACACCCGACGATCGGTTTCGTTATGCGCTGTACCGGTTGCCTCCGGAGCTGGCGCGTAGCCAAGGCGCGCGCGCGTGGTCGACACGCCAAGAGATTGATACGCCGCAAAGCCACGCTCAGCAAGCCTTGCAAGGCATGGCCATCGCTTATTTGGAGAGTCCACTGGATGTACTGGCGCTGCACATCCAAGGCTCTGGGCAACTTGATTTGGTGCAAGCCGATGGATCGCACCGGCGGATTCGTCTGGCTTATGCGGGCAGCAATAACCAGCCCTACAAGAGTGTCGGCACGTGGCTGCGCGAAACGCACGGCGTGCGCGAGCTGTCTTGGCCGGCGATTAAATCGTGGGCGCTCAGCCACCCCGAGCAGATGATGCCGCTTGTTTGGAGTAACCCCCGGGTGATATTTTTTAAGGAGAGTGCCGCTTTAGCGGGTGACGAGTTGATAGGGCCACGCGGAGCGCAAGGCGTGCCGTTGACGGCGGGGCGTTCGATTGCGGTTGACCCGCAAAGCATTCCGTATGGAACGCCTGTGTGGCTGGTCTCACGCGGCGAGAGTGTGCAGCTCAATCGCTTGGTGCTGGCGCAAGATACGGGGGCGGCGATTACTGGTGCGGTACGTGCCGATTACTATGTGGGCAGCGGCAGTGCGGCGGGTGAGCTGGCTGGCCGGCTCAAGCAAAATCTTCAAATGTGGGTGCTTTTGCCCAAATAGTTGCGTGATGTCGAGTGTTGTGTCGGCGACTCTAGAGGGGATGGTGCACGGTGCTGACCCTCTGTGGTTTAGTGGTTGTCGCGCGGCACAAAGGCACCACGTTTGCCTCTTAGAAAATCTAAATCGACCCCTTCGTCCGCTTGCAGTACGGTGTCGGTATAGAGTTTCCAATACCCCGATGTGAGCTTGGGCGTGGGCGGCGTCCACGCTTGCAAGCGACGAGTCAGCTCGTCGTCGCTGACGTGCAGGCGCAGTGAGCGCGCCGCCACGTCCAGTGTGATCAAGTCACCGTTTTGCACGACGGCCAAGGCGCCGCCCGCAGCCGCTTCGGGAGCGGTGTGCAGCACGGTGGTGCCGTAGGCGGTTCCACTAATGCGGCCATCGGAGATGCGCACCATATCCGTAATGCCTTTGCGCAAAATCTTTTGCGGTAGCGGCATATTGCCCACCTCTGCCATGCCAGGATAACCTTTGGGGCCGCAGTTTTTCAGCACCATGATGCAGGTCTCGTCAATGTCGAGGCCTTCATCATCGACGCGGGTGTGAAAGTCCTCAATGTTTTCAAAGACCACCGCGCGACCCGTGTGCTGGAGCAGCTCGGGTGTGGCGGCGCTGGGTTTAATCACTGCACCGCGTGGGCATAAATTGCCACGCAAAATCACAATGCCGGCCTTGTCTTTAAAGGGCTTGTTCAGCGGCATGATGACTTGCTCGTTGTAGTTCACAGCGCTGGCAATGTTCTGGCCAACCGTCGATCCGTTGGCCGTCATGGCATCTAAATGCAAGTGCTCTTGGATTTCTTTCATCACCACCGGTAGGCCGCCAGCGTAGCAAAAATCTTCCATTAAATGCTTGCCACTGGGCTGCAAGTTAACAAGGCACGGAAGGTGGCTGCCTAGGCGATCAAAGTCTTCAAGCGTGAGCGCCACACCCAGACGCCCCGCCATCGCAATCAGATGAATGACGGCATTGGTCGAGCCGCCAATCGCTGCCAGTGTTTTGATGGCGTTTTCAAACGCTTGGCGCGTGAGAATCTGCGAGATTTTGATGTCCTGTTTGACCATCTCCACGATGCGCCGTCCCGCCATACGAGCCAGTACGTTGCGCCGTCCATCAACGGCGGGGTAGGCGGCATTGCCCGGCAGCCCAAGTCCGAGCGCTTCCACCATACTGGCCATGGTGCTGGCGGTACCCATCGTCATACAGTGGCCGTGGCTGCGGTGCATGCAGCTCTCGGCTTCAAAGAATTCTTCTAGCTTGAGTGTCCCAGCGCGTACTTGTTCGCTCATGCTCCACACGCCTGTGCCACTGCCTAGTTCTTGATCGCGCCATTTGCCGTTGAGCATAGGGCCACCCGAGACACCAATGGTGGGCAAGTCAGCGCTGGCCGCGCCCATCACCAAACTGGGCGTGGTTTTGTCGCAGCCCATTAGCAAGACAACACCATCGATCGGATTGCCGCGTATGGACTCTTCAACATCCATGGACGCTAGGTTGCGGTAGAGCATGGCGGTGGGGCGCAGCAAGGTTTCGCCCAGCGACATAACGGGAAATTCAAGTGGGAAGCCACCCGCTTCGTATACGCCAATCTTCACTTGCTCGGCCAGTGTGCGAAAGTGCGAGTTACAAGGTGTCAGTTCGGAGAACGTGTTGCAAATGCCGATGACGGGACGACCATCAAATTGATCATGCGGTACCCCCTTACCCTTTACCCACGAGCGATAGGCAAAGCCATCGCGGTCTTGCCGGCCAAACCAAGCTTGACTGCGTAGCTTGGAGTCCACATGTGGGTTGTGGCTCATGCCTTGCGGCGGTTTGGGGTTTTGGGGTGGGGTGTTGTCCGTCATGTGGTTCCTTCCAAAAGAGTGCGTTGATTATGGGCGTACTCAGGGTTTTCCAACTTAGCACTTTCCCGGCATGAAGACCGTCGTGCGTCTTAGGGAGCAAGTCCAGATTCATTTTGGATTGGAGTGGTGACCCGAGTGCAACAAGGCTCATTCATATGTGAATTACTTTTTAGGTTGAAATACAATTCAAGCACATATTCTCCAAAGTACCCAAAATGTTAGCGTTCACCCCTTTCTCCTCTTTGCAAAGCACCGTCACAATGCGCGGTCAAACCGTTGTGCCTGCTAGCATTCGCCGTGCGTTGGGCATCAATCCTACGCAAAAACTACAGTGGTTTTTAGATGGCGACGGCATCCGGGTTGTGCCGGTGAAAGCCGATCCCATTGCGGCCTTTAGAGGGGCTGGAAAAACTTCTGGTGGTGTGAGCTTTTCGGTTGCGCAGTTACTTGCCCAGCGACAAGAAGAGCGCTTAGAAGAGCAACACAAAGAGATGATTTAATGAAGCATTATTTGCTAGACACCTCCGCTCTTTTGACGCTACACAATGACGAGCCAGGTAGTGACAGGCTGGTGGAACTTTTTGCGCTAGCGGCAAATGGGCAAGCACAGATTAGCGCGTGCTTTATGACGCAATACGAGATTTTTTATCGCGTTTGGAAAAATCAAGGCGAACAATCAGCGCGTATGGCTTACGCCAGCGTCCAAGCCTTGCCGATCAAGTGGATTAACCAAAGCACGGAATTATTGGAATTGGCGGCCGCGATCAAAGCCCAAAACAAACTTTCGGCGATGGATGCTTGGATTGCCGCTAGTGCAATGCTGACCAACGCCACGCTAGTCCACAAAGACCCTGAGTTTGAGAGCCTTCGTCAACCGCAGGAGTTACTTCCGCTGAAGGCGTAGACGCTCAATCAGGCAAGACCACTTTGCGATGCCGTGGTGTGACTGGAGTTTGCAAAGCAGCTGCTGCGAGTGGTCAATGTGCATTCGCGTGTCATGTGCTAGTACGATCCTCGTCTTTGTTTTCAATCCATTAACTTTGCTGGAGCCTTTATGTCAACCAAACCTGATGTCCTTCTCGTGATGCCCGTTGCACCCTATGCTCGTGCCCAGTTAGATAGCCTCTACACCGTGCATGACCGCACGCATATCACCGACCCGCAGGGCTTTGCGCGTCATGCGCCCAGCATTCGCGCGATCATCGGTTCGGGTGAAGCCAAGGTGCCACGCGACTTGATGGTGCAAATGCCTCAACTCAAAATGGTGTCGGTGATTGGGGTGGGCTATGACGGCGTGGATACTGCGGCGGCTAATGAGCTGGGTATCCAAGTGACACATACCCCCGATGTGCTCAACGATGATGTCGCCGATCTTGCGCTGGGTTTGATGCTATGCACAGCACGCCGCCTGCCACAGGCCGACCAGTATGTGCGCTTGGGGCAGTGGGCGACAAAAGGTGCGATGCTGCTAGCGAGCAAGGTCAGTGGTGCAAGGGTGGGCATTGTGGGCATGGGACGTATCGGCAAAACGATTGCCAAGCGCTGCGCTGCGTTCGATATGCCCATCAGCTATACGGCTCGTTCAGCCAAGTCGGATTTACCTTTTACGTTTTATGCCACCGCCAAAGAGCTCGCTGCGCACGTGGACTTCTTAGTGGTGATCACGCCTGGCGGTGCTGCAACCAAGGGGATGATTAACGCTGAGGTTTTGGCGGCTTTGGGTAAGGGCAAAGGGGAGGGTTATCTCATTAACGTGGCACGCGGCACGGTGGTGGATCAACCCGCGCTAATCAATGCATTGCAAAGTGGCACGATTGCAGGGGCGGGATTGGATGTGTTTGATGGTGAGCCTCACGTGCCAGAGGCATTTTTTGCGATGGATAACGTCACGCTCGCGCCGCACATTGGTAGTGCTACGCATGCGACGCGCAAAGCCATGGCGGATTTAGCGTTGCTGAACCTTGCTCGTTTTTATGCGGGTCAGCCATTGGCTACGCCGGTGCCTGAATGTCGATAAAGTCTGGGTGTTCAGGTAAACACCTATGCCCGCCAAGGCTAAAGCCTTTTAAGATAGCGCTACCATTTTTTTAGGAGTTATCGATGAAGTTAAAACTTGTTTTGGCAGCCAGTTTGTTGGCGATGGGCGCGGTGACGACGAATGTCGCCTTTGCGCAAGAAAAACTAACGATTTGGTGGGCGAAGGGTTATTACCCACAAGAAGATCAGGGCATGTTTGATGCGATCAAGAAATTTGAAGCCAAAAATCCTAAATACAAAATTGATTTGTCACTTTATGCGCCGCAAGAGACCGTGCCTAAGCTAGTGGCGGCCATGGATGCCAATAATCCCCCCGATGTCGCTTACGGTGATGTGCTTGACTTTCAAGTAGCGGCCAAATGGGCGTTTGAAAACAAGCTGGCCGACATTAGCTCCATCATTGATCCAATGCGTGCTAAGTTTGAGCCACAAGCGTTAGCGACAACCTTCTTGCTGAACAATGTGGCGCAAAAGCGTGCTTATTACGCTTTCCCTATCAAGCAACAAACCATGCATATTCAGTATTGGAAAGATATGCTGACCGATGCTGGCTTTAAGGAGTCCGACATTCCTAAAGATTGGAAAGGTTATTGGTCATTTTGGTGCGACAAAGTGCAACCCGCTTATCGTCAAAAAACAAGTTCGCGTGTTTTTGGTACGGGCTTCCCTATGGGGGTAGATGCTAGCGATTCGTTCTTTTCGTTCTTAACGTTCATGGATGCACATAACGTTAAACTGGTTAATGATTCAGGCAAGCTGTTGGTCGATGATCCGTCTGTGCGTGCTGGCTTGATTGCGGCAGTAGCCGACTACACTAGCGGGTACGGCAAGGGCTGCACGCCGCCGTCTTCCACGACATGGAAAGACCCAGATAACAACGTAGCCTTTCACAATAAGACCATCATCTTGACCCATAACGCAACGATTTCGATCGCGGCTAAATGGTTGGATGACGCAAACAATCCAAAACTGTCGCAAGCAGAGCGCGATACGGCCAAACAAAATTACGAGCAAAAAATCGCGACGGCGGGCTTTCCAACGAAACCCGATGGTACGAAGATGACTTATCGTTCAGCCGTCAAAGTGGGTGTCATCTTTGACAACGCTAAAAACAAAGAAGGTGCCAAGAAGTTTGTAGCCTTCTTGTTAGAAGACGCAAACTTAACGCCGTATGTTGAGGCTTCTCTGGGGCGTTGGTTCCCTGTCACCAAAGCGGGTCAGCAAAGTGCCTTCTGGAAAAAGGATGCCCATCGCGTAGCGGTTTATAACCAGTTCATGGCAGGGACAACTCCGTTTGAGTTCACGAAAAACTATAGGTTTACAACGCTGAATAATGAAAATGTTTGGGCTAAGGCGATGAACCGTGTGCTGAGCGAGAAATGGCCTGTTGATAAGGCTGTTGATGAGATGATCGCTCGCATCAAAACGGTTGCAGGTAGTTAATTGAACGAGCCATTTGTTGATTAACGATGCGTAACCAGTCTTGGCAGGTATGGGGGCGACTCTTTGTCGTTCCCTACCTGCTTTTTTTCCTGATTTTTGTTCTCTACCCTGTTGGTTACGGACTTTGGTTGGCGCGTCAACCATCCAGTTATGAGACGCTCTTTGCCGACCCTATTTTTTATCGTACGGTTGTCAATACCGTCATTTTTCTGGTTGTTGCTATCAACATCAAGATGCTCTTGGCGTTGCTTTTGTCAGGGTTTTTTATTAAGACTCACTGGTGGGTGAAAGCACTGTCGGTGTTGTTTATTTTGCCTTGGGCGGTTCCCTCTATTCCCACCATTTTGTCGGTGCGATTTATGCTTAACCCTGAGTGGGGGGTGATTAACAGTACGATCTTTAAATTGACTGGATTGGACGGCCCTAATTGGTTGAATGATCCCGCGCTGGCGCTGTCGTTTTCGATGGTCATGCACGTGTGGAAATCGCTGCCATTTTGGACGTTGATTTTGATTTCTGCTCGCTTGTCCATCCCATCAGAGCAATACGAGGCTGCATCGGTTGATGGTGCGACAACGTGGCAAAAATTTAGATTTATTACGTGGCCATCGGTTCGGACGATGTATTTCACCTCTACTATTCTGTCAATGATTTGGACGCTCGGCGACTTTAATAGCGTGTACCTACTGACGGGCGGTGGTCCTGCAGATTTGACGCATGTATTAGCAACGTTGGGCATTCGGTATTTGCGACTTGATCAAGTGGATGTGGCGATGGCATCTATCGTTGTGGCGTTGCCGCTGGTATTGCCCTTGGTGTATGTGATGATGAAGAGGTTGTCCAAATGAGCAAAGCACTGCGCAAGGTGACAGCTGAAGCTAAGTTGTTATTGATT
>CAZAIW010000064.1:0-10940 GCA_964485285.1 uncultured Burkholderiaceae bacterium
ACCAGCATGATGATGGTTTCGTTCAAGCTGGTTACTTTGACATCGGAGGCATAGCCAATGCCTTTGACCAGTGCATCAATGTCGCTTTGGTTGCCAAAGGCTGCGCCGATGAGGTGATACAGCTCAACACCAAAATGGAAGACGTAGACGGCTTGCGCGGCGATCAGTCCTAGGTACAGCGGCATTTGCAGCCAGCGACTGGCAAAGATTAATTGCGATAAACCATTGACCGATGGCTCGTGTTTGAGATGTTTGTTGGTTTGATTTGTCATAGGGTATTTCCTTTGGAGGCGAATTGTAGATGGGGTAGATGGCGCTTTAAGGCAAGGCAGGCTAGGCTTGCTCGCAGAGCAAGGCGAGATTTAAAACGGCATCGTCGTGCAGCGCCGCGTGCCAGATCATGAGTCCCGCCGGCAGCTCGCCCGGGGCTTGGCAGGGGATGGAGATGGCGCAGCCATCCAAAAAATTGACCACGCTGGGGTTGCGCAGCAGCAGGGCGTTGATGCGGAAAAACTCAGCATCGTCAGACGCTATCGACGCAAGGGTGGGCGCGGTGATGGGCACGGTGGGCGAGAGCACCGCATCGAAGGCTTGCAGCTTGTTGGACACGCGATTTATCCAATCCTGGCGAGCTTGTATCAGCGCTTGGTAGTCTTGTTCGCTGGCGCGGCTTCCTAGCAAGATGCGCTGGGCCACACGCGGGTCGTAGTCCCCCCGGCGCTGGGCGATCAAGTCCTTGTGCCAGCGGTAGGACTCGATGGGGCTAAAGCCGCCGGTTTGGTTGATGCTGGCTATCTCCAGCAGCTCGGGCAGCGTGAGGTGGGTGATCTGCAAGCCGGCTTGAGCAAGGGTTTGCAAGCTTTGGTGCCACGAGCCAGAGACAGCATCATCCATGCCGTCCGACAAAAAATTGTCAATCACCGCCACGCGGTAGTCACGCAGCGCTTTGCGGCTGATCGCTACCCGACGCGCCGCCAATAGCTCATGCGCCCGGATGGCCATGCGCACGTCGCGCGTGATCGCGCCCACGGTATCGAGCGTGGGCGAGAGCGGCAGTGCGCCTTCGGTGGGGACGAGCCGCGCTGTACTTTTAAAGCCCACCAAACCGCACAGCGCCGCAGGAATGCGAAGGCTGCCACCGGTGTCCGAACCCAGTCCAATATCACAAATCCAACTATCCCCTGCCTTGCAGGCCACACTGGCTGAGGCTCCTGACGATGAGCCGCCTGTAACCCTTGCTGCACTTGGCCTGCGGGCAGGTGGCATGTTGAAAAATGGGTTTTCAGGGGTGCCAAAGTGGGGGTTGTAGCCCACCCCGGAGAAGGCAAACTCCGACATATTGGTGCGCCCCACCGCCACGCCACCAGCGGCTTTGAGACGCGCAACAGCGACCGCATCGGCCTTGGCAGGCGTTGCATCGGCTAGCACCTTGGAGCCTGCGGTGGTGACTTCGCCAGCGACATCAAATAAATCTTTGATCGAGAAGCGAAACGGCTCGCTGCCGCGCGGTGTGCCAAGGGGAGGGTACTGTTTGATAAAGATGGGGTTAGACATGGGCATGGTCGGTACGCATGGGGTTAAAGATCGAGCAAGGCCGCTTGCACATGCGTTTGAAACACCTCCGCGCTGGCTAGCGCATGGGCGTTGAGGAGTGCAAGCTTGACTAAAAAAAGCGCGGATTTTTCTGGGCCCGCTTGGTCAATCGCGGTGGCCAAGGTGTCGTACACGGTTTCTAAATCGGGGATGCTCAAAGCTTTGGGGGTAGTCATGGGTGTTTGTCCTTATTGAGGCAAAGCGGTGCGCAGCGCTGCTTGCAAGCGCGTGGCATCTAACGTGAGCCAACGCGCGCAGATGTGTTGGTCGGGGCGCAACAGATAGGCCCCCCCGTTGGCCGTGATGCCATAGCGCGCGCGCACATGGCCATCGGTGTCGGGCAGGGTTGTGTCTGCACCAATGACGGCGTGCGTGCTGCCAACAGCCATCACGCGCAGGGGTATGCCTTTGGCGCGGCTGGCTTGCACGGTCACTTGCAACGCATCGGGTATCGCTGGTGCATCGGTGAAGTACAACAGGTCAAAGCCGCCGCCCAAGTGGTCGAGCAAGAAGTCATTGGCACCTAAGCGCACGTTTTGTGGCGGTGCGCCGTGTGCGGGGCCCGTTTGGAACAAGCCGTTATCGTCACCCGTGCTGTTGAGCATGGAGTGCGTGTATTCATGCGGGCGTGAGGTGCGCCAGTGGTACAGCGGGCGAACAAACGCTTGTGTCAACGAGAGTGACAGCACGGCATCGCGCAGCAACTGAAAGCCACCTGCGGGCGGGGTCATAAATCGCGTGCTTTTGCCCGCCTCATGGATGATCTCGCGTGCCGCTCCGACGCGCTCGGCGCTGTGGTTGCGCAAGAGCTTTTCACTGGCCAAACCCTTGATGACAAAGGCCAAATGCCACCCCAAAGACTGGGCATCTTGGAAGGCGGTGTTGGCACCGCGCACACCAAAGATGGGGAGCAAATGCGCGGCATCCCCCGTGAAGATCACCCGGCCATGGACAAAGTCAGGCAAGGTCAAGGTGCGTGCCGAGTAGACAGAAGACCAGTCCAACGCCCATGGGATGCCTGCATGCCCAATCATGGCCAGCTGTGCATCAATATGCGCCTTCAAGGATTCAGGTTTCAATGCGTCTTGCGGCGTTTCGCCTTGTGGGAGCTGGTAGTCAACGCGCCAAATACCATGGGGTTCGCGGTGCATCAAGATCGTGTTGCCGGGGTTCCAGTCAGGGTCGAAATAGGCCAAGCGCTCCGTGGGCAGTGGCAAATCAACGCGAATGTCTGCAATCACGAAAGTGCCTTCGTAGGAAGCACCTTCCATTTCTAAATTCATCGCTGTGCGTATGGCGGAGCGGCCACCGTCTGCGGCGACGACCCAGTTGCTCTCCAAGGCGTACAGGCCTTCAGGGGTATCAATCTCAAGCACAGCGAACCCCTCGTGTTGTGCGACCTTGTTGACTTTGTTGCCCCAGCGAAAGTCGATCAACGGGTTGGCTTTGCACGCATCATGCAAATACTCTTCCATGAACTGCTGCTGAACGTTGATGATGGGAAAGAAGCGGTCATCCGGGTCGTGCGGGGCTTCCATGCGAAAGACACGCTGCCCCCGGTAATACGAGTTGCCAAAGCGCCAAGGCAAACCGCCTTCGGTCATCCGATCGGCCACCCCCACTTGCTGCAAGATTTCCATCGAGCGCCGTGTGAAGCAAATCGCACGGCTGCCTTGAGAAAACTGCAATTCAGCGCAAAGCACCACACTGGCGACACCGTGGCGCGCCAGCTCAAGCGCACTCACCATGCCCGCGGGGCCTGCGCCCACGATGACAACTTGCTGGCGTTCTTGCTGGGGGTGTGCCGATGGCAACCAAGGTTCAAAAACTTCGTATGTGTAGTAAATCGAAGGGCGCGCCTGTGTGGTGGGGCTGTGCATGGTTAGGTTCAAGCTTGGTTGGTGCTAATGGTCAAAAAGCGACGCGACTCGCTGCCGCGAGGTGTGCCAAGATGACGGTATTCCTTGATAAAAAGGTGGTTAGAAAGTGACATGGTGGTTTAGTAAGTGGTGTCAGCTGACGGCAATGTGAGTTTGTAGAATTTACCGTTTTAACAGCAATAAGATTGGATTTTTACATGTCAAACACTACATTAGACCCCATCGTTATCGTCTCCGCCGCGCGTACCCCTATGGGGGCGTTTCAAGGCGATTTTGCGTCGCTGTCGGCGCATGATTTGGGCGGCGTAGCGATTAAAGCGGCTGTGGAGCGTGCCGGGATTGATCCTGCTGTTGTTGGTGAGGTGCTTTTTGGCAATTGTTTGATGGCGGGGCAAGGGCAAGCGCCTGCGCGTCAGGCTGGGTTTAAGGGCGGACTGCCCAAGTCAGCGGGCGCGGTGACGCTCTCGAAGATGTGCGGCTCGGGCATGAAGGCCGCGATGTTCGCGCACGATATGCTGCTTGCGGGTACGCACGATGTCATCGTGGCGGGCGGTATGGAGAGCATGACGAATGCGCCGCATTTGTTGCTCAAAGGCCGCAGCGGCATCCGCATTGGGCACGACCGCATTTATGACCACATGATGTTGGACGGGTTGGAAGACGCTTACGAGCCAGGTCGCGCGATGGGGACTTTTGGCGAGGATTGCGCGGCCAAGTACAACTTCACGCGCGAGGCGCAAGATGCTTTTGCGATTGAGTCGGTGAGGCGTGCGCAAGCGGCGGCTGCTTCGGGCGCATTTGCCAAGGAGATTGCACCAGTTACGGTGAAAACCCGCGCGGGTGAGACAGTCATCAGTGTGGACGAGGGGCCGCTCAAGGCCAAGATTGACAAAATTTCGACGCTTAAACCGGCATTCAAAAAGGACGGCACGATTACCGCCGCATCTAGCTCGTCCATTAACGATGGCGCGGCCGCTTTGGTGATGATGCGTGCCAGTACCGCTGCTCAATTGGGTTGCAAACCGATTGCTCAATTGGTGTCGCATGCTATGCATGCGCAAGAGCCTAATTGGTTTACCACAGCGCCTGTGGGCGCGACGCAAAAAGCGTTAGCAAAGGCGGGGTGGAGCGTTGGCGATGTGGATTTGTGGGAAGTCAACGAAGCGTTTGCGGTGGTGCCCATGGCTTTGATGGCCGAGTTGGGTGTCTCGCGCGATATTGTGAATGTAAATGGCGGCGCTTGTGCGCTGGGTCATCCGGTGGGTGCATCGGGCGCTCGGATCATTGTGACGCTGATTCATGCGCTGCAAGCTCGCGGCAAAAAGCGCGGCCTCGCAACGCTGTGCATTGGGGGTGGCGAGGGCACCGCAACCGCGATTGAGTTGATTTAGTTTTTGAGGGCGCGCAGGCTGATGGAGAACTCGGTAGCCACGTTGTTGCGTTCGCGTAGCAGCAGGGCTACTTCTTCGGGTTTGATCTGACCATTGGCAAGGGCGCTGGCGTAGGGTTCGTCGAGTTTGACTTCGGCGCGCACGGTCTCAAAATCAACATCTAAATAATGTGCCAGCGGTGTATTGGATGCGCTTTGGGACTTCCATAAATCGCAATTGGCACGGCTAAACAGTGACATCAGTTGCGGCGTGATGGCGCGAACGTGCGTGGGGTCCCCGATGAAGTTGTCGTGCCTTGGGTGTGGAACGGTGATGTGGAGCACCGCACCGTGGCGGCAAACGCGGTAGAGCTCTTGCATGATGCTGAAAAAGCTGTCGCTTGTTGCGCCCATGTGCTCCAGTGCATGGAACAGCACAATTTCACTTACCGAGTGATCATCCCAAGGCCATGGTCGTGTCTCTAAATCCCATACCGTATCGGGCTTGCACCCGGGTGCCGAGTCCACGTTGACGTAGCCGGCTAGTTTGTTGTAGCCGCAGCCCAGATTGAGTTTGAGGTCGCTCGTCAAAGCGCTGGTCACAGGTGCTTGGGTCATAAAAATGTTGGTGTTGGATAATGTCAATCGTTCATTCTAAAGGGGGTATGGCATGGCGATTACCAAGGGCTTTCGTGTTTTGGTGGATGAGGCAATGAAGCTTGTGAAGACCTATTCTGTCGATGAAGTTTGCGCTCGCTTGGCTGACCCGAGCGTCCAGATCGTCGATATTCGGGACGTGCGCGAATTGGCAGGAGGAACCGTGGTGGGGAGTTACCACGCACCGCGCTGTATGCTGGAGTTTTGGGTTGATCCGGCATCGCCCTATTACAAAAAGATATTTGGCGATGAGAGCACAGAGTTCATCCTGTTTTGCGGTGCCGGTTGGCGTAGCGCCCTAGCCGCTAAAACCTTGCAAGACATGGGCATGACAAATGTGGCGCATATCGATGGCGGCTATGAGGCTTGGGCAGCGGCTGGTGCCCCCACGGAAACCCTAGAAGAGCGCAAGGCTAAGAGCGCCAAGCGCGCAGCAAGTGATTAGTTGCTCCTACCCAACTCCTCATGGGCAGTTTGAATGCTCATAGTGGTTTTGGGTCGCGTATAATCCAGCACATCAACCAACAAGCAATCAGGGCGGATACCAACCGCCCTTTTTTTCGTTCATTTTTTATGACCAGCAGCTATCAAACCGTCATTATGCAAACCGTGAAAGGACTGGGTTTAGACCTTGTCGAGGTGCAGCGCAGTGCGGGCGGCTTGTTGCGTGTGACGGTTGAGTTGCCCTATGTGGCAGGCGAGCCTGAGCAGTTTGTGCAGGTGGAAGATTGTGAGCGTGTCACGCGGCAATTGCAGTATGTGCTGGAGGTGGAGGGTGTGGATTATTCGCGCCTAGAAGTCTCCAGTCCCGGTATTGATCGCTTGCTGCGCGATGAGGCCGACTTGGCGAGGTTTACCGGCCGGGTGATTGACATTACGCTCAAGGTGCCGATTGGTCAGGCTGGGCAGGTGGCAGGACAAGGGATTACGGCCAGCCGCCGCAAGTTTCGCGGCATGCTGGAGCGGGTGAATGAGTCGGCTCGGTGGCAAATTGTGTGGCGCGATGAGGTCAAGCCCGTCAAGCCCGGTGCGCGGGTCAGTCAAAAAAAGTTAGACGCAGCAGCAGTCAATGCGCTGGGTTTTGAGTGGCACGAGGTGCGTGAAGCGCGGCTTGCGCCCATCGTTAATTTCAAGGGTCAAGGCTCGGTATAGCCTGTGAAGTTTTTAGATTAGCAATTAGGAAAGAGGTCATCATGGAAGCAGTCGTTAAAAAACCTGTTAAGCGTGTGTCAAAGAAAAAGTCAGTCGATGCTGTGGAGGCGACAAGGCCGACGCAAAATCGTGAGATGCTCATGTTGGTGGACGCGATTTCACGCGAGAAAAATGTGGAAGCTGACATCGTTTATGGCGCGGTAGAGGCTGCGCTGGCGCAGGCAACGGCTAAGCTCTATGAAGGCGATGTGGAGATTCGCGTACAAATTGATCGCGACACAGGTCATTACGAAAGTTTTCGCCGCTGGCTTGTGGTGCCCGATAGCGCAGGCTTGCAAAACCCCGATAAGGAAGAGTTGCTCTCCGAGGCTAGGGAGCAGCTGGCTGATTTAGAAGAGGGCGACTACATCGAAAAACCGATTGAATCGCTGTCCATTGGACGCATCGGTGCGATGACGGCTAAACAGGTGATCTTGCAAAAAATCCGTGACGCTGAGCGTGAAATGGTGCTGGCTGACTTTATGGCGCGCGGTGAAAAGATTTTGGTCGGAACCGTCAAGCGTCTCGACAAGGGCGATGTCATTGTGGAGAGTGGCCGCGTGGAAGGTCGGCTGCGCCGCAATGAGATGATCCCGAAAGAAAATCTGCGCACCGGTGACCGCGTGCGCGCCATGATCATGAAGGTTGACACCACGCTGCGTGGCGCTCAAATTGTGCTCTCGCGCACCAGCCCCGAGTTCATGATGGAACTGTTTAAAAACGAAGTGCCTGAGATTGAACAAGGGTTGCTGCAAATCAAATCGTGCGCACGCGATCCTGGCTCCCGCGCCAAAATTGCGGTACATACCGAAGACAAACGCATTGACCCGATTGGTACTTGCGTGGGTGTGCGCGGTAGCCGCGTGACAGCCGTGACGACCGAGCTGGCTGGCGAGCGTGTGGATATTGTGCTGTGGAGCGAAGACCCTGCGCAGTTTGTGATTGGCGCTTTGGCTCCGGCTAACGTGTCGTCGATTGTGGTGGACGAAGAGCGCCATGCCATGGATGTGGTGGTGGACGAAGAAAATTTGGCGATTGCGATTGGCCGTGGCGGACAAAACGTCCGCTTGGCGGCAGAGCTGACGGGCTGGCGCATCAACATCATGGATGCGGCTGAATCGGCGCAAAAACAAGCGGACGAAATGACAAGTACGCGCAAGCTGTTCATGGAGAAGTTAGATGTCGATCAAGAGGTGGCAGACATCTTGATTAGTGAGGGCTTTAACACGCTGGAAGAAGTGGCGTATGTGCCCATCCAAGAAATGCTAGAGATTGAAAGCTTTGACGAGGAGACCGTCAGCGAGCTGCGCACACGCGCTAAAGACGCGCTCTTGACCATGGAAATTGTCAACGAAGAGGGGATAGAAGAGGCCTCGCAAGATTTGCTGGATTTAGAAGGCGTGACGCCTGCGCTGGTGGGCAAGCTTGCCGCTGGCAATGTTCATACGCGTGACGACTTAGCGGATTTAGCAACCGATGAATTACAAGAGTTATCTGGACTCGACGCGGACGCTGCGACTGCGTTGATTATGAAAGCGCGTGAACACTGGTTCGCGGCTCAATCATGATGGAGGCCAAAGAAATATGTCTACGACTACAGTCGCCGAGTTTGCACAAGAGCTCAAAAAAACAACCGCGCTATTGCTGGATCAGCTGCGCAGTGCCGGTGTCGCTACGACCAGCGATACCGACTTGCTAACCGATAGCGATAAACAAAAACTGCTTAGCTTTTTGAAAAGTAGCCACGGCACAGCCACGGGCGAGCGCAAAAAAATCTCGTTAGTCAAAAAATCGACAACCGAGATTAAACAAGCTGACAGCACCGGCAAGGCGCGAACCATTCAAGTGGAGGTGCGTAAAAAGCGTACCTTTGTTCAGCGCGATGACGATGAGATGCCTAGCGCAGCAGCCGTGCCTGCTACCAAACTGGCAGCGCCCGAGCCATCACCTGTGGTACCCACGCTGGATAACGCCGAGCTGATCAAGCGCGAGCAAGAAGCCATGCGCCAAGCCGAGCTGATTCGTCGGCAAGAAGAAGAGCTGGCTGAGCGCCGTAAAGAACGCGAAGCCAAGGCCGCAAAACTAGCGCAGGCGGAAAAAGAAACGCAGGCGATTCATGCAGCGGTGGCGGGTACAAAAGCCGCCGAACCCACAGCGCAAGCCGTCTCAAAAACCGAAGAGGCCGCGCTGCCGACGACGGTGCAAGCCACCGCATCAGCAATCCAATCCGGTGTGGCCATCAAGTCAGCCGCGACCAAGCCAGCAGCCACCAAGCCAGAGTCACAAGAAACCGCATCGCCTGTGGCTTCTGCGCAGCCTGCTGTGTCAGCGGCTCCAGTGGTTGACACGGCAGCGCAAGCAGCGGTTCAAGCGGCGGACGATGCAGCGAAGGCGCTGGACTTGAAGGAGCGCCGTCAAAAGGCCATGGCGGAAGCCGATGCGATTCGCGCCATGATGAATGGCCCCAGTCGCGGTGTGATGGTGGCTAAAAAGCCAGAGCCCGTCAAAAAACCCGAAGTAGCCAAAGGTACGCTGCACAAGCCGGCGGTTGGTACGGGTGTCAAACCTAAAGTCGCCGACAAACCAGCGGTGGGTACTGACGCTAAAGGCGGCAAAAAAGAGGTGAAGTCTGAAAAGCTGTCCTCCACATGGACGGATGAGCAAAAGAAAAAAGCCGCGCTCAAAACGCGCGGTGACATCTCGGGTGGCGTGGGACGTAGTTCTTGGCGCGGTGGCCCTCGGGGTAAACGCAAAGAGGACGAACGCGAAGAGCGTGAACCGCAAGCACCGGTTGAATTCCGCGTGATCGAGGTACATGTCCCTGAAACGATTACCGTGGCAGACTTGGCGCACAAGATGGCGGTCAAGGCCTCGGAGGTGATTAAGCACTTGATGAAGCTGGGACAAATGGTCACCATCAATCAGCCGCTCGACCAAGACACCGCGATGATTGTGGTTGAAGAGATGGGGCACAAGGCTGTCATTGCTGCGCTGGATGACCCAGAAGCGTTTACCGAAGAAGAGTCTTCCGCGCACCACGCCGAGGCGGTGACGCGCGCTCCGGTGGTGACGGTGATGGGGCATGTTGACCACGGTAAGACATCGCTGCTGGACTACATCCGAACCGCCAAAGTTGCCGCAGGCGAAGCGGGCGGTATCACCCAGCACATTGGTGCTTATCACGTGGATACACCGCGCGGTATGGTGACCTTTCTGGATACGCCTGGGCACGAGGCCTTTACCGCCATGCGGGCACGCGGCGCTAAAGCCACGGACATTGTGATTTTGGTGGTGGCAGCCGACGACGGCGTGATGCCACAAACCAAAGAGGCGATCAAACACGCTAAAGCGGCAGGTGTTCCGATTGTGGTGGCCATCAACAAAATTGATAAAGCGGGCGCTAATCCTGACCGCGTACAAAACGAGTTGGTCGCCGAAGAAGTGGTGCCCGAGGCCTTTGGTGGTGACTCGCCGTTTGTGCACGTGTCAGCCAAAACAGGTCAAGGCATTGACGAGTTGCTCGAACAAGTGCTCTTGCAGGCGGAGGTCTTAGAGCTCAAAGCCCCGGTTGATGCCATGGCAAAAGGTCTCGTGGTTGAAGCCAGACTAGACAAAGGGCGCGGGCCGGTTGCAACGGTGCTGATCCAATCGGGCACGCTCAAAGCGGGTGATGTTGTCTTGGCAGGTTCCTGCTGGGGGCGTGTGCGGGCGATGCTGGACGAAAACGGTAAATCGATTAAGTCGGCGGGGCCCTCCATCCCTGTGGAAATTCAAGGCTTGACCGAAGTGGCGCAGGCTGGCGACGATTTCATGGTGCTGGCGGACGAACGCCGGGCACGCGAAATTGCGAACTACCGCTCGGGCAAATTCCGCGATACCAAACTGGCCAAGCAGCAAGCCGCCAAACTGGAGAACATGTTTACCGATATGGCGGCGGGCGATGTGCAGATGTTGCCCATCATCATCAAGGCCGATGTGCAAGGTTCCCAAGAGGCCTTGTCGAGCTCGCTACTCAAACTCTCAACCGATGAGATCAAAGTACAAGTTGTCTACGCAGGCGTGGGCGGCATCAGCGAGAGCGATGTCAACCTTGCGATTGCATCGAAAGCGGTGGTGATTGGGTTTAACACCCGTGCCGACGCACAAGCTCGTAAACACGCTGAGCACAATGGCGTGGACATCCGTTACTACAACATCATTTACGACGCGGTTGATGAGCTCAAAGCCGCGATGGGCGGCATGTTGGCACC
>CAZAIW010000065.1:0-1265 GCA_964485285.1 uncultured Burkholderiaceae bacterium
TGATGCAGCCGCACAGACCCTGTTCATCGTCAATCAGCACCCAGTGGGTATCGGACAACTCGGGGCTGACCAGTGTGATGGCATCTCCGTACTCGGTGATGGCCTGCGGCGATGGTTTTGTGGCGTTAGGTAGAGGTAGTGCCTATGTGCCGCTGGGAGCCTTACCACAAGTCATCTCCGACAGCAATCAACAGATCGCCACCAGTAGCGATGGCGTGATTTGGAAGGCTCCTACCCTGTCTCCTGCGCTGCCTAGCAATGCTTATCTGCCAATGGCTAAGGGGAACGCGGGGGGGTCATATTGCGCCCAAAACACGTTGATTTTTTCGAGCTATGACTCAACTACGAGCTCTACAAACTATCTAGCCGTCAATGTGGTATCGGGCGTTGTAACCAACATCACAAGCAGCATCAAAGCGGCATTGCCAACGGGAGCGACAGGGTTCAGCTTGTATAACTCTTTGCAGACTGGCAATTTCTATGCTATTTATGCAGATGGTACGGCAAATGCAGCTGCAAAAAGTGCGGATGGTGGTATCACTTGGACGGCGATCACGAACTTTCCTGCTACGGGATATTTCCAACTAGTTTCTACTTCGACAGCGCAAGAGATATGGTCTGTTTGGAATCCTTCGGCTACTTCACCTTCGTATAGCCTTAGCTACGATGGTGGCGCAACTTGGTCTGCGACCAACATGAGCGCTGTGATGACACCCACAATGGGCATGCCCTCCATTCACAAAACAGCTAGCGGCTATGTTGCGATCAATTCGTACCTATCCACACCGACCGCCAGCACCAGCAATGTGGCAACCAGTAGCGACGGTATTACTTGGACGGCGCTGACCACCACGGTGTTGACACCCACCAACTACAACTACCTTAATGGTGTCTATGGCTCTGTGGGTAATACGCTCTTGCTGTACGTGTACAAAGAGGGCCTGAATGGTTACTATGTCAGCGCCGATAACGGTAACACTTTGACTACCGTCACCTTCCCCACTGAATTGGGAAGTAATGTTCGTGTCTATGTTGTGAATGGTCAGTTTGTAGCCACAGCCAATGCGTCCGTCAGCCCCTACTATGAGATCGCCTATACCAGCACGGACGGCATCACGTGGACGGCGCTGTCAACCACGCCAGCGCTCAACACCATTTCACCACCTGCGCAATACGCTTGCCCGTATATGAATGCCACACAAGTCGTCAGCAATAAGTCTGGGTCTATTGGCTTTATTTTCAATAACTTTATGAGTTATTACGCT